>NZ_JAVAXX010000069.1:0-26025 GCF_042709275.1 Bacillus sp. LR_5
ATCAGGTTGACTTTTCCTTCGTATGTACAAATGTCACCTGCTGCAAAGAAGCCTTCGATATTTGTTTCCATTGTTGATTTCACGACAATGGAATTTTTCTCGATGTCCAGGCCCCAGTTTTTGATCGGTCCAAGAGATGAAACGAAACCGTAGTTGACGATTAAGTCATCAATTTCTAAAATCTCTTTGCGGTCGCCTTTCACTTCTTCAAGCACTAGCTGTTCGATTTTGCCTTCGCCGATCAGCTCCGCAGGGACGAATGGTGTCAGGACATTAACCTTCGACGCATGAAGGTTTTCCACACTGTGCTCGTGCGCACGGAACTTGTCACGGCGGTGAATGATCGATACTTCTTTTGCGATCGGCTCAAGCATAAGCGCCCAGTCAACCGCGGAATCTCCACCGCCAAGGATCGCAACGCGTCTGCCGGCAAATTTTTGCAGATCATCAACGAAGTAATGGAGGTTTTTGCCTTCATACTGCTCGGCATTTTCAAGTTCCAGCTTTCTCGGTTTGAATGCGCCGTTTCCTGCAGTGATGATGACCGTTTTAGAGTAGTGGGTTTCTTCATTTGTTACAAGCTTAAACACGCCGTCCGCTTGTTTCTCAACAGATTCAACCGCTTGCTCCAGACAAATGGTTTGGTCGAATTTTGCCATTTGCTCTTTTAGGTTATTGATAAGCTCTTGCGCACGGATTTTCGGGAATCCCGCTACATCATATATATACTTCTCAGGGTATAGGGCGCTAAGCTGTCCGCCGAGCTGAGGCAGGCTTTCGATAATTTTGACGCTTGCCTGTCTCATCCCGCCGTAAAAAGCGGTGAATAAGCCGACCGGTCCCCCGCCTATAATTGTAATATCATAAACCTTTGTATCCTCTCGCATACGAAAATTGCCTCCTAAATGAAAATTGTTATTAATTATACCATATTGCCGTTCAAATTGACGAGTCAGCAGAAAAAATCGTAAGGATCTAACGTGCCCATCCGTTCTTGAAAATATTTCCGCAGGCCGCTACGATAATAACCAAATGAAATGATCTTTTTCTGAATGTTTCTTGGGCCAGCCGGATAAACATGATAATAGTGCTACGGGTAAGGACTTCACAAAAAACTTTTCAATATATTTCATAAAATCCCGCCAATAAGCTGAAGCTAACACAAATGATGATTTTATTATGGGTCTAACAAAAGCAAAAAAAGAGAAGGTGGATGTGATGGCATTGAATAAGCCCAAAATCGTGATTTTAGGTGCAGGATATGGTGGATTGATGACGGTGACAAGGCTGACGAAGTATGTCGGGCCGAATGATGCTGACATTACGCTTGTAAATAAACACAATTATCATTATGAAACGACATGGATGCATGAAGCGAGCGCGGGTACGCTCCATCATGACCGCTGCCGTTATCAGATAAAAGATGTAATCAACCAGTCACGGGTGAATTTTGTACAGGATACTGTAAAGGCAATCAAAATTGATGAGAAAAAAGTTGTGCTTGCGAATGGAGAATTGCAGTACGATTATTTAGTCATCGGGCTCGGCGCCGTGCCTGAAACGTTCGGCATTAAAGGCTTAAAAGAATATGCGTTTCCGATTGCCAACATCAACACGTCGCGCCTGCTGCGGGAACATATTGAGCTGCAGTTTGCGACTTACAATACGGAAGCGGAAAAACGGCCGGACAGGTTAACGATCGTTGTTGGCGGTGCCGGATTTACGGGAATTGAATTTCTTGGCGAACTGGCTGCTCGCGTGCCGGAGCTCTGTAAGGAATATGACGTTGACAGAAGCCTTGTCCGCATCATTTGTGTGGAAGCAGCGCCGACCGTTTTGCCGGGCTTTGATCCGGAACTTGTTGATTACGCCGTACATTATCTTGAGGAAAACGGAGTTGAGTTCAAGATCGGAACGGCTGTACAAGAATGTACACCAGAAGGAGTCAGAGTCGGCAAAAAAGATGAAGAACCAGAGCAGATCAAATCGCAAACCGTTGTATGGGCGGCAGGTGTCCGCGGCCATCCGATTGTGGAGGAAGCCGGTTTTGAGAATATGCGCGGCCGAGTCAAAGTCAACCCTGATCTCCGCGCCCCGGGACATGACAATGTCTTTATTCTCGGCGACAGCTCGCTGTTTATGAATGAAGATACAGAGCGCCCGTATCCTCCGACTGCGCAAATTGCAATGCAGCAGGGCATAACGGTCGCTAAAAACCTTGGCAGGCTTATTAAAGGCGGAGAGCTTGAGGAATTCAAGCCGGACATTAAGGGAACAGTGGCTTCTCTTGGCGAGCATAACGCGGTTGGGGTTGTTTATGGCAGAAAGCTGAAAGGCACGCCCGCTTCGTTTATGAAAAAAGTCATTGATAACCGCTCGCTGTTTATGATTGGCGGACTCGGACTGACACTGAAAAAAGGCAAGTTCAAGTTTTTCTAAAAACCCGCGGAAGCGGGTTTTCTTTATTAAAAAACGCCAAAATAAAAAGAGAACGAGAGGAAAACAAGTATGTTTCCGCTTACATCAAAAGATTTGTCACATGATCTGACTTTATTGTTGACAGCTTGATATGGTATATTATCAGAAAATTGAGAAAAAATGGTGATGATTAGATGAAAACTGCAACGACAACCGCTTCACATGCATGCCCATTTTGTTCAGGGAAAGGATATTTTCAATTGATTCTCGGCGGTTCAGAGACTTGTCCGTCTTGCCAGGGGACAGGAAAAGACAGTCATTCTTTTTCCAGCCGTTGACTTTATTTCAGCCCCCGCGTTACACTAAAAACAACGCAGGGGGGGTGGAATAGGTTGATTAGTCTGCCAGTCGTAATCATCTCAATTGTTTTGTTTTTTGTCTTGTTTTTTGGAATCGGTTTCTTATTAAACATGCTGCTGAGAATGTCTTGGATTATGGCTGTGATTTATCCGATTGTATGCCTTTTCATTATCAGCAAAGAAAAGCTGATCAGCTATGTCCAGTCGCCGGGAGAATCCTTTGCCAGCCTGTTTCATCGTGTCTTATCATTAGCGGCTGCCGATGTGCTGATTTTAGTCAGCGGTTTGGCCGGCGCCATCGTGTCCGGTATAGCGATCAACATGCTCAGAAAAAGAGGATATCAAATGTTTTAAATGCCGCTTTCTTCTAAAGAAAGCTTTTTTTATGCGTTCAGCTCATTCACCATTTTGAATAATGCTCTCTCCACTTGGGAACAATGATTCGGAGGAGAGGTGAATGATGTTGAATATGATCAGACGTTTGCTGATGACCTGTTTATTTCTGCTTGCATTTGGCACGACATTTTTATCAGTGTCAGGAATTGAAGCGAAGGACTTGTCAAAATGGGTGCAGGAACATCAGGAAAAGCACTTGAAGCATGCAGGACTGACATTAAAAGCATTGCAGCAGAAACAAACACAAACCACGTCCGCGGCTGAGGATAAAACAAAACCGTTAGAAGAGGCATTTGATTGGAATGAATATCCAGTCCAAAGAGTAACAGCAACAGGCTACACAGCAGGAGCTGAGTCGACGGGCAAAAATCCCGGTGATCCATTATACGGGCTTACATATTCAGGTGTGAAAGTGAAACGGGATTTATATTCCACGGTTGCTGCTGACCCGTCCGTTTTCCCGATCGGAACAATTTTATTCATTCCGAACTACGGTCTCGGAGTTGTGGCCGACACAGGATCAGCTATTAAGGGAAACCGCCTTGATCTGTACTTTGAGACAGTCAAAGATGTATACAATGAATGGGGCAAAAAAACCCTTGATGTATATGTGATTAAAAAGGGAACGGGAAAGATTACCGAGGATGAGCTTGAGAAGCTCAATGAAACAAAATCTTTGCAAGTGTTCAGAAATCAATATAAAACTGTGAAAGAATAAAACGCTCCAGCGAAAGCAGGAGCGTTTTTTTACATGAAAAAGTAAGCGAGTACCAATGTCAGTAAAATACCTGTTAATCCTCCGAAAAAGACTTCGATCGGCTGATGTCCGAGAAGCTCTTTCAGCTTTTTTTGCTTTTCTTTCTCTGCAGCCTTAGGGAAGTCCTTCGCTTCATTTACGAAACGGTTAAAATCAATAACAAGCTTATTAATGACTGTTGCCTGCTCACCGGCGTGACGTCTGACACCAGTTGCGTCAAACATGGTTATGACGGCGAAAATGGCGGAAACCGCAAAGAGTGAGGAGTCTAATCCATGCTCCAAGGCTACTCCTGTAGAAAGCGCAGTGACCGCTGCGGAGTGAGAGCTGGGCATGCCGCCTGTGCTTGTGACCAGCGACCAGTCCAGTTTTCTGGACACGATAAACTGTATGGGCACTTTGATGACCTGAGCAAAAATAATTGCGGCCAGGCTTGATAATAAAGGAAAATTCGTTAAAAGTTCCATCGGCGACATCCTTTCTATTTGAAAAATCCTTCGTGTTTCAAAAGAAAAAAGCAAGTCTTAGACTGTTGTTTGTTAAAATAAGTATAGTGGAAAGAATGTTTTTCCTATTATACCATTGTTCATTACAAATACCCATTACGTTAGGAGTGTAAGCCTCATGTTTTATGCGGTTCAACAATCAGAGCATACAGAAACCCTTGTGGTCGGGCTTTTTCAAAAAAGCCAGCTGACAGGAAAAGCGTTGGAAATTGATGAAATGCTCGAAGGCCATCTGACACAGCTTTTAAAAGAGGGTGATGTCTCTGCGAAACCGAATCAAGTATCAAAAGTATTCCCTCCATCTTCTGCGGGTATGAAACGGATTTATTTCGTTGGTCTGGGGAGAGAAGCTAATTATTCGTTTGAACAGGCGAAGGAACGTTTTGCTCATGTTTTTCAAGCCATTCATAAAGATCGAAAACAAGAAACTGCTGTCCTGCTTGATACGTTTATTTCGGAAGACGTGCCTCCAGCCGATGCCGCTCATGCTTTAGCTGAGAGCTGCCTGCTTGCTTCCTATGAGGTGCAGGATTATAAGCACAAATCAAATGAGCCTGACAAACAAATTGAAGCCGTGTATGTTGTAACAGATGAAGATACACAGGAAGTGCAGGCAGGGCTTCGCGTCGGCCAGGCATACGGACAAGGGACAAATTCGGCTAGAACGCTGGTGAATATGCCGGGAAACATGCTGACAGCGACTGACCTCGCTTCGTATGCTGAAGAGCTTGCGGCGAAATATGATTTTGAGTGTGAGATATTGGAGAAATCAGAGATGGAAGAGCTCGGTATGGGCGGAATACTTGCGGTAAACCAAGGCTCCACCGAACCGCCGAAAATGATTGTGTTGAAATATCAGGGCAAAAAGGAATGGGAAGACGTCGTCGGACTAGTCGGGAAAGGAATTACCTTTGACACAGGCGGCTACTCCATTAAAACGAAATCTGGAATTGTCGGCATGAAATCAGATATGGGAGGAGCAGCTGCGGTTCTCGGGGCTATGGAAACGATCGGAGAGCTTCGTCCTGAGCAAAACGTGCTGTGCGTTATTCCATCAACCGATAATATGATCTCCGGCGGGGCCATGAAGCCGGATGACGTGATCGTATCTTTAAGCGGAAAAACAATAGAAATCCTTAATACGGATGCTGAAGGAAGGCTAGTGCTTGCAGATGGCATTACATACGCGAAACAGCATGGCGCGTCAGTTCTTGTCGATGTAGCTACGCTTACCGGCGGCGTCGTTGTGGCATTAGGAACAGAAACAACCGGTGCAATGACAAATGATCAAAGCTTTTACCAGCAGGTAGCTGATGCTGCACAAGAGTGCGGCGAGGCAATCTGGCAGCTGCCGATAACAGAGAAGGATAAAAAACGCGTGAAAAGCAGCCAAATGGCGGATCTCAACAATTCACCGGGACGCGAGGGACATGCGATTATGGCAGGAACGTTTCTTGGTGAATTCGCTGAGTCAACACCTTGGGTTCACCTTGATATTGCAGGAACAGCGACTGCCAATAAAGCAACCTGCTTCGGGCCGGCCGGGGCTACTGGCGTTATGGCAAGAACACTGGCTACACTTGCGGAGCGATTTACATTGGAAGAAGATAAAAACGAGTAATGAAAAATCCCTGCTGTATGATGCGGCAGGGATTTTTTCTTCCGAAATCTTTAGTTGACTAAAGTGGATCGGTTATGATACGATACGTTCGTACTTTATTTATCTACTACATTAGCAAACTAAAGGATTTTTGGAGGGGTATCATCATGAATGCAGTCGTCATCGCAGTCCTGCTTATGCTTGTATTAAGCCTGCTGCGTGTCAATATTGTTATCGCATTAATTATAGGCGCCTTGGCCGGCGGGTTAACAGGCGGGCTCGGTCTTGGCGAAACGGTTAAAGCTTTCACAGACGGTCTCGGCGGAAATGCCACCGTTGCAGTTAGCTATGCCATGCTTGGCGCGTTTGCCGCCGCTTTGACGAAAACGGGTCTTCCGGACGCAATGGTGGAAGCCTCCGTTAAATTAATCGGAAATAAAGAAGATTCTCGAAAAAAAGCACTGTCTAAGGTGCTGATTGTGCTGATTATTTTAATTGTATCTTGTTTTTCGCAAAACGTCGTTCCGGTTCACATCGCGTTTATCCCGGTGCTGATTCCGCCGCTTTTGAAAATCTTTAATGAACTTGAAATGGACCGCCGTCTGATCGCGTGTGTAATTACATTTGGCTTAACGGCTCCTTATATTTTGCTTCCGGTCGGTTTCGGCCAAATCTTCCAAGGCATGCTGAAGGACAATATGGCGGATGCCGGGTTAAACGTTCCGCTTGCTGACATTCCGTACGCACTGATTATTCCAGTTGCAGGTATGGTTGTCGGCCTTATTTTATCAGTGATCGTATACCGTAAACCGAAACAATATGAAACAAAAGACATTTCAGGTGCAGAAGCATCGCCATATACGAGAAAAAGTATTGGTATCGCGGTTCTAGCCATTGTTGTGTCACTCGGCGTCCAGCTTTACTTATCTCAGACTTTGGGAGTAGAAGGAATGATTATGGGGGCGCTCGCTGGTCTGATTGTTCTGTTTGTCAGCGGTGTGATGAAGCGTGATGAAGCGGACTCACTGATTACTGATGGAATGGTTTTAATGGCCTTTATCGGCTTTGTCATGCTTGTTGCAGCCGGGTTTTCAAACGTATTGACGAAAACCGGAGATGTCGAGTCACTGGTCAAAACGTCAGCTGGTTTTATCGGACACAGTCAGTCCTTGGGCGCATTGCTGATGCTCATTGTCGGCTTATTAATTACAATGGGGATCGGATCTTCTTTTGCGACCATTCCTGTTATCACAACCATTTTCGTGCCTCTATGCATGCAGCTTGGATTCAGCCCGATGGCAACGATTGCGATTATCGGGGCTGCTGCTGCGCTTGGCGATGCCGGTTCACCTGCCAGTGACAGTACGCTTGGGCCGACTTCAGGTTTGAGTGCGGACGGCCAGCATCACCACATTTGGGATACTTGTGTGCCGACATTTATATTTTATAATATCCCGCTTGTCATCTTTGGATGGATTGCAGCGCTTGTTTTATAGGAAAAAGGCTCCCCTTTACTGGGGAGCCTTTTCTCGTTATGATAAAAAAACCGTCCAATAGGACGGTTTTTTTACGTAGATGATATGTGATTTCTGTTAAAGCCGGTTGCTTTATGAATAGAGCGGTAGATTGCTGGTGCGATAAACGACAGTATCACAGCCAGCGCTGTATCTTTTACCATAAACCAAATCATAAAGCCCCAAGCCGTGTCGTAGCTCACTGGCGTATGAATCCACAGCTTCAGTGCAAGATACATATAGGTAGTGCCGATGAAATACATGATCGCCGTTCCGATAAGTGAAGCAATGAGAAATCGAATTTTACTTGGCTGAATGTTTCGTTCTAAAAACCATCCCGCTGCAAATGCTGCCGGAATGTATGAGATAATAAACCCGCCGCTTTTCCCTGCAAACGGTGCGAAGCCTGCTGAAAATTGAGCAAACACAGGCGCTCCGGCCAATCCGACAAGTGCATATACAATCATGGCAATCGCTGCCCGTTTGCTGCCAAGAAGCAAAGCTGCCAAGAGACAGAAAAACGGCTGCATCGAAAGCGGAATGCCGGCTACTTGTAAAAAGGGTGCTACTGATGTAATGTTGGCCCCGACAGCCATAAGTGCGGCGAACATGCCAATCAGCGCCATATCTCCCGCACGAAGTTTACGTTGTTTCATCGTTGTTCCCCCTTAGGTTGACATACACAATCATAGAGTAATAAAGAACAAAAAGATTGTCAACATGATTTTAATTTAGGTTAACAAAAAGGAGGCCCATATGTATTTCGGAAAAACAAGACAGTCCGATCAATCTGGAAGAGTGCCGCCAAATCAAAACGTCACCACTTCATTTCCTGTGCTTCATACCGGAGATGTCCCATATTACGAAGATATGACGAAATGGAATCTTCAAGTATACGGTTTGGTTGACCATCCGATGCTGCTAAGCTTTGAAGATGTCAAAGCCTTTCCACGGTATGAATCGAAAAACGACATTCATTGCGTCACGGGATGGTCAAGGCTTGATAATGTGTGGCAAGGCGTGCGGGCTTGTGATATAGCGGAAAAAGCGGGTGTAAAAGAAGAAGCGGGCTACGTCATTTTACATGCTGAAGAGGGCTGGACGACCAATCTGCCGCTTGATGATTTCTTAGCGGAAACTTCCCTTCTGGCTTATGCGCATAATGGCGAACCTTTAACCCCTGAACACGGCTTTCCGCTGCGGGGTGTATTTCCGCATCTGTATTTTTGGAAAAGCGCCAAGTGGCTGCGCGGCATCCAATTTACGAAAGAAAATCACCCTGGCTTTTGGGAGCGGAATGGCTATCACATGAGAGGCGACCCTTGGCAAAATCAAAGGTTTACATGGGATTAAGGTTCTATTTCAAATAGGACAATACGCATCTTTATTAGGTTTTTACTTCCATATTGATAGTCTGCAGGTACCTTATTTGATCAAGGTGCCTTTTTTATTCGGGAAAAAGTTGACTTTCTTTGGAAGAAAACCTATTATTTGAGGTGTCTAGTTGATAGTGAAAATCATTATCATACATTGCGGTTTAGTTTAAGGAGAGGAATGTCGTACTGCATGAAAGAACAAACAACAGACCGGACAAATGGCGGGACATCAAACGCATTTACGATTCCTGGTACGGAAGTGCGTATGATGTCTTCACGCAATGAAAACCGTACCTATCACATTTTTATCTCGAAACCTAGTACGCCGCCGCCACCCGCTGGTTATCCTGTGATTTATCTGCTGGATGCCAATTCTGTCTTCGGAACGATGACGGAAGCCGTTCGAATACAGGGACGCCGACCCGAAAAAACCGGGGTGATCCCTGCAGTGATCGTCGGCATTGGCTATGAGACAGCGGAGCCGTTCTCCTCAGCACGCCACCGGGATTTTACAATGCCAACAGCCCAATCGAAGCTGCCGGAAAGGCCCGACGGCAGAGAATGGCCGGAGCATGGCGGAGCGGAGGGCTTTTTCAGATTTATTGAAGAGGATTTAAAACCGGAGATAGAACGAGATTACCAGATTGATAAAAAAAGACAAACAATCTTTGGCCATTCGCTCGGAGGGCTTTTCGTGCTGCAGGTGCTGCTAACAAAGCCCGATGCGTTTCAAACGTATATCGCGGGAAGTCCGTCCATTCATTGGAATAAACCGTTTATTCTCGAGAAAACGGACCATTTCGTCTCTCTCACCAAGAAAAACAATCAGCCTATCAATATCCTGCTTGCCGCAGGAGAATTGGAGCAGCATCATAAAAGCCGGATGAACGACAATGCGAGGGAGCTTTATGAGCGGCTGGCCGTTTTATCTGAACAAGGCATACGGGCAGAATTTTGCGAGTTTTCAGGAGAAGGACATATTTCAGTTCTTCCTGTTTTGGTCAGCCGGGCGCTGCGTTTTGCGCTTCACCCTGACGGACCGCATCTTTCAATGGGCTGAGACATACTCAGCCTTGCCTTTAAAAAAATATTTGTCACTGAAATTATATTTGACTGTCACATGACATTTGGATATGATTATTTTTATAATTGATAATGATAATCATTATCAATAGATTGTGTTTTTCAAGGCACAGCAGTCTTTTTCGCTGGATGTCTGTTCGGCATTTTGAGCGAAGAAAGGAATTGATGATATGAATGCAAAGAGTATAGAGGGAAAAATTGCTTTTATAACAGGGGCTGCCCAAGGAATAGGCGAAGCTGTTGCGCGGACGCTTGCCAGTCAAGGCGCACATATTGCGGCAGTTGATTATAATCCTGAAAAGCTGGAAAAGGTTGTGAGCAGCCTCAAAGCAGAAGGCCGCCATGCAGAAGCTTTTCCTGCGGATGTGAGAGACAGCGCAGCGATTGATGAGATCACGGCGCGCATCGAACGTGAAATGGGGCCGATTGATATTTTAGTGAATGTAGCGGGTGTCCTTCGCCCGGGACTGATCCATTCGCTTAGCGATGAGGAATGGGAGGCGACGTTCTCAGTGAATTCGACTGGCGTATTTAACGCCTCGCGTTCAGTCAGCAAATATATGATGGACCGAAGATCGGGTTCGATTGTAACAGTCGGATCGAATGCTGCCGGTGTACCAAGAACATCTATGGCGGCATATGCGTCTTCAAAGGCTGCGGCTGTGATGTTTACGAAATGCCTTGGCCTTGAGCTTGCAGAATACAATATTCGCTGCAACATTGTATCTCCCGGATCAACGGAAACAGACATGCAGTGGTCATTATGGGCCGACGAGAATGGAGCGGAGCAAGTCATAAAAGGATCACTTGAGACATTTAAAACAGGGATCCCGCTCAAAAAACTAGCCAAGCCTTCGGATATTGCGGATGCGGTGCTCTTTTTGGTTTCTGGCCAGGCAGGGCATATTACGATGCATAATTTATGCGTAGATGGCGGCGCGACCTTAGGCGTGTAACTGAATTTAAAGGAGGTTCATGAGAATGTTGGATCAAAACGTTATAACAGAAACAAAAGCGGAGCATTTGCTTCATGAATATCAGCCGGGCGCCTTTTTCTTAGCGTCTCCTCATCGTGTACTGTTAGCGAAAGGTATATGTGAAATCGTACCGGAGGCAGACGGGCAAAACCAAATGGAAACCCTTTCTGGCCGAATTGCAGAGGCGTTACGTCAGGCAAAACAATCAGGGCAAAGCCGGCCGCTTGTTGTCGGGGCCGTTCCTTTTGATCAAGTAAAAGCAGCGCGGCTCGTTGTACCTGAAGAAGTGCGCTGGTCAGGACCGCTTCAATTTGATCATGAGGAAAAGGAACAGCAGGCAGGGCATACATACCACATAAAGCCTGTTCCTGAACCTGAGGATTATAAAAATGGTGTTGAACAAGGGCTGACACGCATTGCCGATGGAACACTCAGCAAAATCGTCCTGTCCAGGTCGCTGCATTTGACATCGCCTGAACCGATTCAGACGGATGAATTGCTTCGCCATCTGGCTCAGCATAACACGCATGGCTACACGTTTGCCGCAGACGTGTCCAGTCAGGAGGAAACGTCTCCCCGCCGAACATTGCTCGGAGCAAGTCCGGAGCTTCTCGTTTCAAGGATGGGAACACAGGTCGTTTCCAACCCATTAGCCGGCTCAAGGCCGCGCAGTAATGATCCTGTTGAAGACCAGCGCCGGGCAGCTGAATTGCTTTCTTCCGCAAAGGATCTTCATGAGCACGCGGTTGTCGCTGACGCGGTTGCGGCAGCGCTGAGACCTTTCTGCCGGACGCTAGAGGTTCCGGAGAAGCCTTCACTGATCAAAACGGAAACGATGTGGCACCTGTCCAGCGTGATTAAGGGAGAGCTTTCCGACCCGTCTGTAACCGCACTTGAATTGGCGGCGGCTCTCCACCCGACGCCAGCAGTCTGCGGAACACCGACTGATCTTGCAAGAGAAGCGATTCTCAGCATTGAACCATTTGACCGCGGTTTCTTTACCGGCATGGTCGGATGGTGTGACGATGCCGGTGACGGAGAATGGATCGTGACCATCCGTTGTGCAGAAGCAGAAGAACGCTCACTCCGCCTGTATGCTGGAGCTGGTGTTGTGGCCGGTTCAAAGCCCGAGGACGAGCTTCAGGAGACGTCCGCAAAGTTTCGGACAATGCTGAGGGCAATGGGCGTGGATCACATATGAACAGAATGAATTGCTGGAGGGATACAACATGCTGAAAGGATTTACGCCTTGGCCTGATGAGTTAGCTGAGACCTATCGAAAGAACGGCTGCTGGGCCGGCGAGACGTTTGGAGATTTGTTAAGAGACCGGGCAACCAAATATGGCGACCGCATTGCGATTACATGCGGGAACACCCATTGGAGCTATCGAGAGCTTGACACAAGGGCCGATCGCCTGGCTGCCGGATTTCAAAAGCTCGGCATTCAACAGATGGATCGTGTTGTGGTGCAGCTGCCAAATATCAAAGAGTTTTTTGAAGTCATTTTCGCGCTTTTCCGTCTGGGGGCGCTTCCAGTCTTCGCACTGCCTTCTCATCGAAGCAGTGAAATTACATATTTTTGCGAGTTTGCTGAAGCGGCTGCATATATCATTCCCGACGCTTATTCCGGTTTTGACTACCGTACGCTTGCCAGACAGGTTCAAAGTAAGCTGCCGACTTTGAAAAACATCATTGTCGCAGGTGAGGCAGAGGAATTTTTGCCGCTCGAGGATTTGCATATAGAACCTGTAAAACTGCCTGAAGTCAAATCTTCGGATGTGGCGTTCCTCCAGCTTTCTGGCGGGAGCACCGGGCTATCGAAACTGATTCCGAGGACCCACGATGACTACATATACAGCCTGAAGCGGAGTGTGGAGGTCTGCTGGCTCGACCACAGCACGGTGTACTTGGCCGCGCTGCCGATGGCACACAATTATCCGCTGAGCTCACCTGGCGTTCTCGGCGTATTATACGCTGGAGGAAGAGTGGTATTATCTCCTTCTCCAAGTCCAGATGACGCATTTCCTTTAATTGAACGGGAAAAGGTCACGATAACCGCTCTTGTTCCGCCTCTTGCGATGGTATGGATGGATGCGGCATCCTCACGCCGTGACGATTTATCCAGCCTTCAAGTGCTGCAGGTCGGCGGTGCCAAGTTTAGTGCTGAAGCCGCGCGCAGGGTAAAAGCTGTTTTCGGCTGCACGCTGCAGCAGGTGTTCGGAATGGCAGAGGGTCTCGTCAATTATACGAGATTGGATGATCCTGAGGAGATCATTGTCAACACCCAAGGAAAACCGATGTCCCCATATGATGAAGTGCGTGTTTGGGATGATCATGATCGCGACGTAAAACCTGGTGAAACAGGCCATTTGCTGACGCGGGGACCGTATACAATTCGAGGTTACTATAAGGCAGAAGAGCATAACGCCGCTTCATTTACTGAGGACGGTTTTTACCGTACGGGTGATATCGTCAGGCTGACACGAGACGGGTATATTGTCGTTGAAGGCCGGGCGAAGGATCAAATTAACCGTGGAGGAGAAAAGGTTGCGGCTGAAGAGGTGGAAAATCATCTGCTGGCGCATCCGGCTGTCCATGATGCGGCAATGGTCTCCATGCCTGATCAATTTCTTGGCGAGAGATCTTGTGTGTTCATTATTCCCCGGGATGAAGCCCCAAAAGCCGCAGAGCTTAAAGCATTTTTGAGAGAGCGCGGACTGGCGGCATATAAAATCCCTGATCGAGTTGAATTTGTCGAATCCTTTCCGCAGACAGGGGTAGGAAAGGTAAGCAAAAAGGCTCTTCGTGAAGCTATTTCCGAGAAACTTCTTGCAGGGTCAAAAAAATAAATCAACAATTTGAGAGGAAGTGTTCATATGGCTATACCTGCCATTCAGCCGTATCAAATGCCGACAGCATCTGATATGCCGCAAAACAAAGTCTCATGGGTGCCTGATCCAAATCGGGCGGTCCTATTAATACACGATATGCAAAATTATTTTGTCGATGCTTTCACAGCGGAAGCATCTCCGGTAATAGAGCTTTCAGCGAATATACGAAAGCTGAAGAATCAATGTGTTCAGCTTGGGATTCCTGTTGTCTATACCGCACAGCCGGGAAGCCAAAATCCGGATGACCGTGCGCTGCTGACAGACTTTTGGGGCCCGGGATTAAACAGCGGTCCTTATGAGGAGAAAATTATAACCGAGCTGGCACCAGAGGATGATGATCTTGTGCTGACAAAATGGAGATACAGCGCGTTTAAGAGAACGAATCTGCTTGAAATGATGCGCAAAGAGGGACGCGATCAGCTGATCATTACAGGAATTTACGCCCATATCGGCTGTCTTGTTACAGCATGTGAAGCATTTATGGAGGATATTAAAGCCTTTTTTGTGGGAGATGCAGTTGCTGATTTTTCATTAGAAAAACATCAAATGGCGCTGGAATATGCGGCTGGACGCTGTGCGTTTACCGTGATGACTGACAGTCTTCTTGATCAGCTGCAGAATGCGCCGGCAGACGTTCAAAAAACGTCAGCAAACACTGGCAAAAAGAACGTGTTTACATGTGAGAATATCCGTAAACAAATTGCTGAGCTTCTACAAGAAACACCGGAAGACATCACAGATCAAGAGGATTTGCTCGATCGTGGTCTTGATTCGGTAAGGATCATGACATTGGTGGAACAATGGCGCCGTGAAGGGGCAGAGGTGACTTTCGTGGAATTGGCTGAACGCCCAACGATCGAAGAATGGCAGAAATTGCTCACAACCCGCAGCCAGCAAGTGCTGCCAAACGCGGATTATTTATAAAAGGAGGGTAAACAAACGGATGCCTGATACAAAAGATCTTCAATATTCTTTGACCGGGGCGCAAACTGGCATATGGTTTGCTCAGCAGCTTGATCCGGACAATCCAATCTACAATACAGCGGAATATATAGAAATCAATGGACCAATCAATATTGCTCTTTTTGAAGAAGCTTTGCGGCACGTGATCAAGGAAGCGGAATCGCTGCATGTCCGCTTCGGTGAAAATATGGACGGGCCTTGGCAGATGATAAACCCGTCTCCGGATGTACAGCTGCACGTCATTGACGTCAGCTCTGAGCCTGATCCGGAAAAAACAGCATTAAACTGGATGAAAGCTGATTTAGCAAAGCCGGTTGATTTAGGGTATGCCCCTTTGTTCAATGAAGCTCTGTTTATTGCCGGGCCTGATCGTTTCTTTTGGTATCAGCGCATTCACCATATAGCGATCGACGGCTTCGGTTTTTCCCTGATAGCCCAGCGTGTGGCAAGTACATATACTGCCCTTATAAAAGGACAAACAGCTAAAAGCCGTTCCTTTGGGTCTCTCCAGGCCATTTTGGAGGAGGATACAGATTATCGCGGATCAGAGCAGTATGAGAAGGATCGTCAATTCTGGCTGGACCGTTTTGCAGATGCACCTGAAGTTGTGAGCTTGGCTGATCGGGCGCCAAGAACATCTAACAGTTTTCTTCGTCATACGGCATATCTGCCTCCGTCTGATGTAAACGCGTTAAAAGAAGCGGCGCGCTATTTCTCAGGAAGCTGGCATGAAGTCATGATTGCGGTGTCAGCTGTTTATGTGCACCGTATGACCGGCTCTGAGGATGTTGTGCTCGGCCTGCCCATGATGGGTCGGATAGGGTCCGCGTCACTGAATGTACCGGCTATGGTGATGAACCTTCTCCCGCTCCGGCTGACGGTAAGCTCTTCGATGAGCTTTTCTGAACTGATTCAGCAAATTTCCCGGGAAATCCGCAGTATTCGGCGACATCATAAGTATCGCCATGAAGAGCTTAGGCGCGATCTGAAATTGATAGGAGAAAATCATAGATTATTTGGCCCTCAAATCAATCTTATGCCGTTTGATTACGGTCTCGACTTTGCCGGCGTCCGGGGCACAACGCATAATCTTTCAGCCGGTCCTGTTGATGATCTATCAATCAATGTATATGACAGAACAGACGGCAGCGGGCTGCGAATTGATGTTGATGCGAATCCCGAGGTATACAGTGAGTCTGATATTAAGCTTCATCAGCAGCGTATTTTGCAGCTGCTGCAAACGGCTTCTGCCGGAGAGGACATGCTGATTGGGCAAATGGAGCTTCTGTTGCCAGAGGAGAAAGAAAAAGTCATTTCTAAATGGAATGAGACGGCAAAATCCGAGAAGCTGGTCAGCCTTCAGGACATGTTCGAAAAGCAGGCAGTTCTTACGCCAGAACGTATCGCTCTCATGTGTGATGACATTCAAGTCAACTATCGAAAGCTCAATGAAGAGGCAAACCGCCTCGCGCGTCTGTTGATCGAAAAAGGGATTGGTCCGGAGCAATTTGTCGCTTTGGCGCTGCCGCGTTCCCCTGAGATGGTGGCTTCAATGCTTGGTGTGCTCAAGACTGGTGCGGCGTATCTCCCCCTTGATCCGGAGTTTCCAGCCGACCGCATTTCTTACATGCTGGAGGATGCGAAACCTTCATGCATCATAACGACTGAGGAAATAGCAGCCAGTCTGCCTGATGACCTGGCTGTACCTGAGCTTGTGCTTGATCAGGCTGTTACACAGGAGATTATAAAACGCTATTCGCCGGAAAATCAGGATGTATCGGTTTCGCTTGACCATCCTGCGTATATCATCTATACCTCAGGATCAACAGGAAGACCGAAGGGAGTCGTTGTGACACAGAAAAGCTTAAGCAATTTTCTGCTGTCTATGCAGGAGGCATTTTCTCTAGGAGAAGAAGACAGGCTGTTGGCTGTGACGACTGTCGCTTTTGATATTTCAGCATTGGAGTTATATCTTCCGCTGATTAGCGGAGCGCAAATCGTGATCGCAAAGAAAGAAACGATCCGTGAGCCGCAGGCATTAGCTCAAATGATTGAAAATTTCGATATTAACATTATGCAGGCGACACCGACACTGTGGCACGCTTTGGTAACGAGTGAACCTGAGAAACTTCGGGGGCTTAGAGTGCTTGTAGGAGGCGAGGCGCTGCCGAGCGGTCTTTTGCAGGCGCTTCAGGACCTTCATTGTTCAGTCACGAACTTATACGGTCCCACTGAAACAACGATTTGGTCTGCCGCAGCTTTTCTTGAAGAAGGGCTGAAGGGCGTTCCTCCGATTGGGAAACCGATTTGGAACACGCAGGTGTATGTGCTTGATAATGGATTGCAGCCGGTGCCGCCGGGCGTTGTCGGAGAGCTTTATATTGCAGGAACCGGCTTGGCCAGAGGTTATTTCCATCGTCCTGATTTAACGGCGGAGCGCTTCGTTGCAGATCCATACGGACCGCCGGGAACTCGGATGTATCGGACCGGAGACCAGGCCCGCTGGCGCGCCGATGGGTCTTTGGATTATATCGGGCGGGCGGATCATCAAATCAAAATTCGCGGATTCCGAATTGAACTTGGAGAAATTGATGCCGTGCTTGCCAATCACCCGCACATTGAACAGGCCGCGGTTGTCGTACGGGAAGATCAGCCGGGAGACAAACGATTGGCGGCTTATGTAGTCGCTGATGCTGCTATTGATACTGCAGAGCTTCGTCGTTATATGGGGGCTAGTCTTCCTGATTATATGGTACCGGCGGCGTTTGTGGAGATGGACGAGCTGCCATTAACACCTAATGGCAAGCTTGACCGGAATGCACTGCCGGCACCAGACTTCAGCACATCTGTCAGTGATCGGGCCCCGCGGACTCCTCAGGAAGAGATATTGTGTGACTTGTTTGCAGAGGTTCTCGGTTTGGCACGCGTCGGTATCGATGACAGTTTCTTCGAGCTTGGGGGCCATTCTCTTCTTGCAGCCCGTCTGATGAGCCGCATTCGCGAGGTAATGGGAGCCGAACTTGGTATCGCCAAGCTCTTTGACGAACCGACAGTAGCCGGACTCGCTGCCCATCTTGATTTGGCGCAGAGTGCACGTCCCGCTTTGCAGAGAGCTGAGCGGCCTGAAAAGATCCCGCTCTCATTTGCCCAGCGCCGGCTATGGTTCCTGCATTGTCTGGAAGGACCGAGTCCTACTTATAATATTCCGGTTGCTGTCCGTTTGTCAGGTGAGTTGGATCAAGGATTGCTGAAAGCGGCACTTTATGACCTCGTCTGCCGTCATGAAAGCCTTCGGACAATCTTCCCTGAATCACAGGGGACATCCTATCAGCATATTTTAGATGCTGATCAAGCCTGTCCCGAGTTACATGTTACTGAAATTGCTGAGAAGGAGCTTTCTGATCGGCTTGCCGAAGCTGTACGCTACAGCTTTGATCTTGCAGCTGAACCTGCTTTTCGTGCCGAGCTTTTTGTGATCGGTCCTGACGAGTATGTGCTGCTTCTTCTCGTCCATCATATTGTCGGGGACGGCTGGTCCTTAACACCGCTGACCCGAGACCTTGGGACGGCTTATGCGGCTCGCTGCCACGGACGATCTCCAGAATGGGCGCCTCTTGCTGTGCAGTATGCAGACTATGCGCTTTGGCAGCAAGAACTGCTTGGAAACGAGGATGATCCAAATAGCTTGATTGCGGGACAGCTTGCTTTCTGGAAAGAAACCTTGAAAAACCTGCCTGATCAGCTTGAGCTGCCAACCGATTATTCACGTCCGGCTGAGCCGAGTCATGATGGAGATACGATTCATTTTCGTATTGAGCCCGAGCTTCATAAGCGATTGCAGGAGCTGGCTCGCGCAAATAGGGTGAGCCTGTTTATGGTGCTTCAATCCGGTCTCGCCGCTTTATTGACAAGGCTCGGGGCGGGCACCGACATTCCGATCGGCAGTCCGATCGCGGGACGGAATGATGATGCGCTGGGCGATCTTGTAGGGCTGTTCATTAATACATTGGTGCTCAGAACTGATACGTCCGGTGACCCAAGCTTTCGTGAGCTTCTAGACAGAGTACGGGAAGTGAATCTGGCCGCCTATGACAATCAGGATCTGCCGTTTGAGAGACTTGTAGAGGTGCTCAATCCGGCTCGTTCGCGTGCGACGCATCCTTTATTCCAAATCATGCTTGCGTTCCAAAACACACCGGACGCTGAATTGCATCTTCCTGATATGGAGAGTAGCCTGCGAATCAACAGTGTCGGTTCTGCCAAGTTTGATTTGACGCTGGAAATCAGTGAAGATCGCCTTGCTGACGGGACACCAAACGGAATGGAAGGACTGCTTGAATACAGCACTGATCTTTTCAAGCGGGAAACTGCTCAGGCTCTTGCTGACCGTTTGATGCGGCTGTTGGAGGCTGCCGAGTCTGATCCTGACGAGCAAATCGGAAATCTGGATATTCTTGCGCCAGAGGAACGCAGCAGCATGGTGACAGATTGGCAAAGTGTATCTGAAAAGATTCCGCACGCAAGTTTGCCAGAGCAGTTTGAGAAGCAGGCTGCTTTACGTCCTGATGCCATTGCCGTTGTATATGAAGATCAGGCACTGAGCTATGCAGAGCTGAATGAAAGAGCAAACCGGCTTGCCCGAATGCTGATTAGTGAAGGTGTCGGGCCGGAGCAATTTGTGGCATTGGCACTGCCCCGATCGTTGGAAATGGCTGTCGGCCTATTGGCGGTGCTAAAGGCCGGGGCAGCTTATCTCCCTCTTGATCCGGATTATCCGGCTGATCGAATTGCTTTTATGCTAAAAGATGCACAGCCTGCGTTTATCATGACGAACACTAAAGCTGCAAATCACATTCCGCCAGTTGAAAACGTGCCGAAAATCGTGCTGGATGATCCCGAACTGGCAGAGAAACTAAACACGTACCCTGCAGAGAATCCAAAAAATAAGGATAGGACTCAGCCGCTTTCGCCTTTGAATACGGCGTATGTCATTTATACATCCGGCTCAACAGGTGTTCCAAAAGGTGTGATGATTCCTCACCAAAATGTAACACGTTTATTTGCAGCGACCGAGCACTGGTTCCGTTTCAGCTCAGATGATATCTGGACCATGTTCCATTCCTATGCGTTTGATTTTTCGGTGTGGGAGATCTGGGGTCCTCTGCTGCATGGCGGACGTCTTGTAATCGTGCCTCACCACGTCAGCAGATCGCCAGAAGCGTTTCTGCGCCTGCTTGTCAAAGAGGGTGTGACTGTTCTGAACCAGACACCATCTGCTTTCTATCAGTTTATGCAGGCGGAACGGGAACAGCCGGATCTCGGACAGACACTCAGTCTGCGCTATGTCATTTTTGGCGGAGAAGCGCTTGAACTCAGCCGTTTAGAGGATTGGTACAACCGCCACCCTGAAAATAGACCGCAGCTTATCAATATGTATGGTATTACAGAAACGACGGTGCATGTGAGCTATATCGAATTAGACCGAAGCATGGCAGCTTTACGGGCAAACAGCTTGATCGGCTGCGGCATTCCCGATCTTGGTGTATACGTGCTGGATGAACGCCTGCAGCCGGTCCCGCAGGGTGTTGCCGGAGAGCTGTATGTATCAGGAGCGGGGTTAGCACGAGGTTATCTAGGCCGGCCTGGTTTAACATCTGAACGCTTCATAGCTGATCCGTTCGGTCCTCCAGGCACCCGGATGTACCGCACTGGGGATGTGGCCCGCCTCCGCGCTGACGGTTCTCTCGACTATGTCGGCCGTGCAGACCATCAAGTGAAAATTCGGGGATTCCGGATTGAATTGGGAGAAATTGAAGCAGCGCTTGTTCAGCATCCGCAGCTTGAAGATGCGGCAGTGATCGTTCGTGAGGATCAGCCGGGAGATAAACGGTTGGCAGCTTATGTCATCTCTTCGGAAGAAACATTTGATACGGCGGAACTGCGCAGATATGCTGCTGAGAGACTGCCGGATTACATGGTGCCTGCTGCCTTTGTGACGATGAAAGAATTGCCGCTGACACCGAATGGAAAGCTTGATCGTAAAGCACTGCCCGCTCCGGATTTCGCAGCGGCAGTGACAGGACGAGGACCGAGAACGCCGCAGGAAGAAATTCTCTGTGACCTCTTTATGGAGGTGCTTCACTTGCCGCGTGTAGGCATTGATGACCGTTTCTTTGATTTAGGCGGACATTCCTTGCTTGCTGTACAGCTCATGAGCCGCATTCGTGAAGCGCTCGGCGTTGAACTCAGCATCGGCAACTTGTTCGAAGCACCTACTGTAGCCGGGCTCGCTGAAAGACTTGAAATGGGATCAAGCCAAAGCGCTCTTGACGTTCTGCTGCCGCTCCGAACAAGCGGAGACAAGCCTCCTTTATTCTGTGTTCATCCGGCAGGGGGGCTCAGCTGGTGTTATGCCGGTTTGATGACCAATATAGGAACAGATTATCCGATCTACGGCTTGCAGGCACGAGGAATCGGGCAGCGCGAGGAGCTTCCGAAAACACTTGATGACATGGCTGCCGATTACATTAAACAAATCCGAACGGTCCAGCCAAAAGGCCCGTACCATCTGCTGGGCTGGTCCCTGGGCGGGAATGTCGTTCAAGCGATGGCTACCCAGCTGCAAAATCAAGGAGAAGAAGTATCCCTGTTGGTGATGCTGGACGCCTATCCGAACCACTTCCTTCCTATAAAAGAGGCACCGGATGATGAGGAAGCGCTTATTGCCCTTCTGGCGTTAGGCGGGTACGATCCAGACAGCTTAGGGGACAAACCGCTAGATTTTGAAGCGGCGATTGAGATTCTTCGCCGTGACGGCAGTGCGCTTGCGAGCCTGGATGATACGGTCATTTTAAATTTGAAGAATACGTATGTCAATTCTGTCGGCATTTTAGGTTCCTATAAGCCGAAAACCTTCCGCGGAAATGTTTTGTTTTTCAGATCAACAATCATTCCTGAATGGTTTGACCCGATTGAACCTGACTCGTGGAAGCCTTATATTAACGGACAGATTGAACAAATCGACATCGACTGCCGTCATAAAGATTTATGTCAGCCGGAACCTCTGGCTCAAATCGGCAAGGTTCTCGCTGTCAAACTGGAAGAGTTGAATAAATAAGGGAGGAGAAATAGAATGGCAAATCCTTTTGAAAATGCGGATGGCACGTATTTGGTGCTGGTCAATGAAGAAGGCCAATATTCCCTATGGCCCGGTTTTATAGATGTGCCGAGCGGCTGGACAGTCGTTCATGAGCAAAAAGGGCGTGAAGCTTGTTTGGACTATATCCAATCGCATTGGAGCGATATGAGGCCAAACAGCCTAAAGACTGTTGAAAATGTGTAATCTGATCAAAAAGAGACTGCTAGCCGCAGTCTCTTCAGCGTGTCGATAAACCCTCGCATTCGTTGTCAAGTCTGCGCGTTGGTGCTCACGAATTAGAACATTCGCTCCGCTCCAATGCTCATCTTTCCTAGAGTTCAAGGGTTTTCAATCACGCTGAAAACATGACAAAATCCTAAAGCTTTTAAAACGCTTTAGGATTTTGTCAACAAACTTCCGAAGAGACTGCTCGCCGCAGTCTCTTTTTCTATCTTACGCAGACGTTTGGGTATGATCACAATCTCTGACCGGGTTTCCGTTTTCATCGGTACACCAAGATTGGGATAAAAACGCTAAAAACACAGCGGCCCACTGATCTGCAAACTGAATCAGAATACCCCCGTCATGCCAAGAGCCGTTGTCTTTTTTCCAGCGCGTATCCATTGCATTCCCTTGATTCATATGGATATTGTGCATTCCGTTAGTCGGGGTAAAGCCGAATATTTTATCTGCAGCCTGTTCAGGGCCGAATTTTGAACCGAATATATAAACCGGCGCTTTCTCATCTTGTGCTTTCTTCATATAGGTTTCAATAAAATCATTTAAATCATTATCAGGTCCTGTGATTTCATGAGGCAAAGGCTTCATTTCCCGCGGGTCAAACAAATTGCCCCGCACATAATCCAGTGCCACTTCACGGTTTGCTTCATTGATCCTTGTATATCCATACGGCATGTTCGGAAGGATGGTAATTGAGCCCGAATCAAACTGATCGTCAGCCAAATACAATACTTCAGATTCCTCAGAACTGGACATCACATTGATGGCGCACCTGTAATACGTATTCTCTTCACCGAGCATTTTGACTTGGAAATGAGGACTGTCATCATCTGTTTCCCGCTTCATGTCTAAGACTATGCCTTTTAACACGCCATATTGCTGAACAGCCATATGAATCCTCCTTTATGATCAACTTCATAGTCATAATTCGTGAAATGGTCTCTTTTTTCCTTTTAAAAAATAAAAAAGCCTGCAGAAATCTTTCTGCAAGCTCATTGTGAATTAAGCACCCGCCACAGATGATTCATCCTGTAAAGCTTTCTCGGCAGGAACATACTCATAGCCTAGATCTCTTGCTACAGCTTCATAGGTCACGTGTCCGTTTGCGGTGTTTAAACCCGCTCTCAGTGCCGCATTGTCTGCGAGCGCTTTTACTGCCCCTTTGTTCGCGATTTGCAGCGCGTATGGAACAGTAACGTTAGTCAGGGCGATTGTTGACGTACGAGGGACTGCGCCCGGCATGTTCGCTACAGCATAATGCACAACCCCGTGTTTTTCATATGTTGGCTGATCATGTGTTGTGATATGGTCGACAGTTTCGACGATGCCGCCTTGGTCGATCGCTACATCAACAATGACTGAACCAGGTTTCATTTGTTTTACCATTTCCTCAGTGACAAGAGTCGGAGCTTTAGCACCCGGAATTAATACCGCGCAAATGAGGAGATCCGCTTCCGCTACAGCATCAGCAATATTGACCGGATTAGAAATTAACGTTTTAATCTGATGGCCGAAGATGTCATCAAGCTGGCGCAAGCGGTCTGCGTTTAAGTCAATGATCGTCACATCTGCACCGAGGCCGACAGCCATTTTCGCCGCGTTTGTCCCGACAACGCCTCCTCCGATAATCGTTACTTTTCCGCGAGAAACGCCCGGCACCCCGGCAAGCAGAATGCCTTTTCCGCCTTTAGGCTTTTCTAAGAATTGAGCGCCGATTTGCGCTGCCATTCTGCCCGCAACCTCTGACATTGGCGTGAGAAGAGGCAATGTCCGGCCTTCACTGACCGTTTCATATGCGATGGCAGTTACTCCTTTATCCTTCAAGGCCTGTGCAAGCTCAGGCTCAGCTGCTAAATGAAGGTACGTAAACAGCACAAGTCCTTTGCGAAAATAAACATATTCTTCCGGCAGCGGTTCTTTTACCTTCATGACCATTTCGGCGTCCCAGACCTGCTTCGGATCAGCAATGATTTCCGCTCCTGCTGACTCATAGGCTTCATTTTCAAATCCGCTTCCAAGGCCCGCGCCTGTTTCAACCAGCACCCGGTGGCCGTTTGAAATGAGCTGAGAAACGCCCCCGGGTGTTAATGCGACACGGTTTTCATTGTTTTTTATCTCTTTAGGAACCCCTATGATCATATCTGTCTCCTCCTGTATCTGTGATATTTTTAGTGTAGCTTGATATTTTGGAAAATTCTTTGTTTGATTAAGAAAATAAAAAAACATGGATTTGTGAAATTTCACAAATCCATGTGCCGAAGTTTGATATCTAAATAGATGGTGAATTTTTGATTCACATTTTTCAAATCAATTTCAGCGATCTGGCTGATTCGTTTGAGACGGTAATTCAGCGTATTAACGTGTATATTTAACAGCTTGGAAGCCGTATTCACGTTGCTGTCCGCTTCAATAAAGCGCTCTAGCGTCTCTACCATATTTGACTGGTGATCCCGGTCATATTGTTCCAGTTTGGAAAGCGAGTAATTATAATGGCCCGCCTGTTTCCGTTTTTCATTTAAGACATCTAAGTATTGATAAATGCCTAACTCAGAAAAGCTGAAAAGATGTTTGGTCTCTTCAGCGAACCGTTCCTTCGTTTTTAAGACGGACAATGCTTCCTGATAGGAGCGGGAGACAAAAGAAATAGAGTTGTATATTCCGCCAAAAGCGATAGAAACGTCTTCTATTTTATACCGCTCCTTCAGCTGTTTTTGCGTACTTAAAGCAAACTGTTTTAAATCTTGAAAAGGATGATCTGTTTTGGGTGAGGTTAATATAATAAGTTCATTGGAATCTACGGTCGCCAGCAGCACGTAAACCTGCTGGGTCGTTTCCTGTAAATATTGCAGCTGCTGTTCGATTTTTTCAGTCAGCTCGCCATTTATGCGGATGATCATAACGGAAAACTCTGAAGGAGCGGCCATTCCAAGCTTATGGAACCCATCCGCCATATCATCCTCCTGATGGATGTGTCCGGTCAGCATTTTCCAGAAAAATTCTTGGCTGCGTTCTTCATTTTTCGTTTTTCTGATTTGAAGTTTGAGAAGTTTGTTTTTCACTGCTTTTGCCGCCATTTGCAATGTCAGCAGATCTTCATCGGACAATGTTTTTTGGATCTCAAGCGCCCATATGAAGCCAAGTACTTGCTTGTTTTTCCAAATCGAAATAGCGACGCGATTGCTCAACCCGACTTCATCAATTTGCTTGACTCTGATCGGCTGGTCCGTTTTTAAGAGAGCTGGAATTGTCCCATCTTTCCACAACTTGTTAATCACCTTCTCCGGTACCCTTCTGCCAATAATGGTAGACGTCCGGGCAGGGTCTGTGCAGTCGCTGTGTGTACTGTAGGCAAGCAGCTTGTGGTTAACATCCTCTATGGTGATCGGGCAACGCAGAACGTCGCTGATATGATCAGCCACATCTTCAAGTCTGTCAAAACTATATTTAAACGGATCATTCGGCATGGTCATAAATCTCCCTACTTTTCGTGCTTGATTTCTCTTTGACATCTCATCCCCTTCCTTTTATTATGATTGTTGTTGTTTGTGAAAATCAACAACAAAGAACAGAAGCAAAAAAACAATTTCATGAGAGAAACGTTCTATATACATTTGGCGGTGTAATCGCCTTTTTGCAGGACAGTGTATGCCTCATATAATACGACAGCTTATCCTATTAATCTTCTAAGAAAGTCATCGGAGGCAAGACTAATTAAGGAAAGAAAAAACTGAACCTTTCAGAAATGGTGCTGTAGCATCAAATTTTCTGAAAGGTTTTTTTTGGGAGTTGGAGCGTTATTTGGGTCTT
>NZ_JAVAXX010000007.1:0-69204 GCF_042709275.1 Bacillus sp. LR_5
TCGTCAAAGTTGCCGGAGAGATGCCGAATCGGGCCGCTGTGTCTTTTTTCGTGTCATGCTTGCCGTGGGCTTCTTTCCAAATATAACAGATCGCCGCTGCCCAGCCCCTCTCATTTTTCAACGGAGCGGCTGCACGGATTTGCTGGATGACATGGAATACCCAGCAGCTCATGACTTCTGTTTTCATCTCTTCTTTTTCAGCTTGCTCTAATAATTTGACGGTTTGATAAGCAAAAAGTGCATCCTCTGTTACGTCAGCAGCCGCGGAATCTCCATTCAACAGCAGTTTAACAAAATGATTTTCGAAAGGAGCGGTAATTCTCTTTGAGCGTATCACCGCTTCAAGATGCTCCGTTTCTCCCTTTGTGCTGCTGATATAATAGGCTGCGAGACGCTGTTCCACAGATGAAGGAAGAGCTTCCCTCCGCTCAATCCAGGGAGCCGGGCGGTCATCTCCGGGATATTGCGACTCGACTTTTCTCCAAATCGTCTCGGCAAAGTCGGTATGGCCCGTAAAATAAGCGGAGCACGAGAGCCAGTAAAAGAATGTATCGTCACCTTCAAAACCGGTTTTATATAATGATTTGAGCCATTTATATCCGATCTCGTAACGGCCGACAAGCGCCAAAGTGGCCCCCAGTTTATAGCGCTGTTCCAACAGCATCGGATATACATTAGAAAGCTGATCACTCAATTCCGCCACTTTTTCGTCTTCTCTTTCATAATAGTAGAAAACAAGAAGATTGCATAAGGCGTGAAGATTTCCTTCATTATGAGAAAGCACTTCATAAGCGGTTTGCTTCGCTTTTACAACGTTTCCTGAATAGAAATAGGCAAGCGCCAGATTGTTGTATGCTGACCAAAGCTCCGGATATTCTGCTGTGATTTCCTCAAGCGCCGCAACTGCTTCAGCAAGCTGGCCGCTTTCCAGCAATGACTTTGCCCGATCCTGTTTCATCAGCAGTTCATCCTGATCATACAACGAATCCTCAATGCCGTCGTCTCCTAAATCGAGCAAATCAAGCAGACTATCGTTTTCTTCGGCGAACTCACCGTCCGGGTCCGCATCTGAATAAGCGGCCGCTTCTTTATAAGCTTCTTGAAAGAGCCCCAGATGGGCGAAGTTATTCGCTTTAAAGTAATGGCACTCCGGCATTTCGTCCTCCAGATTTGCCATGATATAATCAAGAAGATCGTTCGACTCTTGATACTGGCCCATTTCTGAATAAATGACCGCAAGCTGCGATAGCATCTCTGAATCCTCCGGCTCCAAGTGAACCGCGCGCTGAATCAGTTTGCTTGCCCGTTTCAGATTGCGCTCTTTATACGCTTTCAAGCCTTTATGAAAAAAATATTGTCCATCTTGAAGCAGCTGGACAATTTGTGCGTGATTTTTATGTTCAGAAGTGTGTTTTCCCACAACTACCCTCCGTTTTATACAATATTACCGTCAGTAGTATACCATAAATCATAAGCCCCTCAATAGTTCAAAAGGAAGGATTGGGAAAATCCCTCCGCTTTTTACTGGCTGATTCGACCAAAATTTACCCGGCTTTGTTTTCTAAATCTGCATTCATTTTCAGCTGTTGTTCAGCAAAATCCCTATATAGATCATGGGAAGCCATTAATTCATGATGTGTTCCACGCCCGGTAATTTCTCCTTTTTCAACAAACAAAAGCTGGTCCGCGTCTACAACAGTAGATAAGCGGTGGGCGATGACAATCGTTGTGCGGCCCTCCATCAGCACCTCCAGTGCCTGCTGAACTGATTTTTCAGATTGGCTGTCGAGGCTTGAGGTGGCTTCATCGAGCATAAGAATGCTCGGATCACGAAGAAGCGCTCTCGCAATCGCGATTCTCTGTCTTTGTCCGCCTGACAGCATAATGCCGCGTTCGCCCACCTCTGTATCAAGCTGATTCGGCAGCTCCTTTATAAAATTGAGCGCATATGCCATCTCTGCGGCTTTTTCGATCTCGGCATCTGTAACATCACGTTCTAACCCGTAGCAAATATTTTCTCTGATTGTTCCTGACATTAATGGGCTTTCCTGTGATACATACCCGATGTGCTCCCGCCACGATTCAAGCGAGTAAGTATCAACTGGATCGTCCCCCAGCCGGATGGTCCCTGCAGTCGGAGTATAGAAACGTTCAAGCAGCTTAAACAGCGTCGTTTTCCCGCCGCCGCTCGGGCCGACAATCGCTGTTACTTTTCCTGCTTCAATGACAGCGCTGATCTCTTTCAAGATCAGCTGATCAGGCTTATATCCAAAAGACACACGATCAAGCTGAATAGGCAAATGCGCGTTTTCGATTTGTTTTCCTGTGACTGTATCTTCCTCTTCCTCTGCTAAAATCTCAATCATTCGTTCTGTTGCGCCAATTGATTTTTGGAGCTGTGTGAAGAACGTGGTAATCTGGCCCATCGGCATAATAATTTGAAACAAATATAAAATAAAAGCCACGAGCGCTCCGGCGGTGAGCTCACCTGATGACACCTGCATGCCGCCGTATCCGATAACTGCCACAAGCGCCGCCATTAACACGAGTGAGATGAGCGGGCCGACAAGCGACTGAACCTTTGCTTCACGCACTCCAAGTTTAAATAATGAAGAAATCCCCATCTTCCCGCGCCCATATTCGACATCCTCCGCATTTGAAGCCTTGACGAGTCTGATTTCCGGAAGAATTTGATTCAGCAGGCCTGTAAAACGGGCTGTTTCATCTTGCGTTTCCCGGGAAATGGAGAACATCTTCCGGCCAATCGGTATTAAAATAAGAGCTGCCAGCGGAACGACAACTAACACAAGCAGTGTCAGCTTCCAATTCATAATAAACAAGATTGTCAGTGATCCAATAACAGAAATGATCCCTGTAATAAATCCGCTGATATGGGTTGTAATCAGTTCTTTGACCACCATCGTATCATTCGTTACACGGCTGACTGTTTCTCCGGAAGCGTTTGTATCGAAATAAGAGACAGGGAGCTTAATTAATTTCTTCCATAATAAATCCCGCAGTCCGGAGATGATTTTTTGCCCATTATAGTTAAGTGCATAGGTGGCATAAGCGCTTAAACCGGCCTGAACGAAAAAAACTAGCGCGATCAGCCCGATTTGCGTGCCTGACAGATTTGACATGGAAAATCCGTCGACAAGCTGCTTCGTTAATAATGGAATCAGCAGGCTGACCAGCGTGGTCACAATACTGAGGGCCAGCGCAAAGGCAAGCTTTCCATAAGAAGGATTGGTCTTCTTTACTAATGCAAAAAAGGGTTTCAATTTACTTTTAGATTTTTGTTGCTTGGTTGGCATATATGTTTCCTCCTGTTTCAGCGTTCAGAAAGGTGAAATGGCATAGCAAAAGGATGATTTTTACTCTTTCTCAATCATATCAATGGAGAGAGACTTTTTCAGTATATTTTTGCCATGATGAAAATAAAAATCTCCTACTCATTGTTTGAATAGGAGATTTTTTATATTAGACACCTTTAACAGGCTTCTTTTTTCTGTAAGTCAATGTCACATCCTGCTTTCGCAGGTCTTCAATCACCATTTTGTACCGGTCAACTTTTGCAGTATGTTCTTCTTTTATCATTTGAAGTGCAGCTTTTCGTTTTTCGCTTTTTGATTTAAGCTCTTCTTTTATTTTTTTTACAATCAACCCTTTTTGTCCTTTGATTTCCTCTTTTAGCGAAGACTCAAATTTCTTTGTCAGGCTGAGAATGTCGTTGATTGGTTTATTGAGGGTGCCTGCTTTCCCCTTCATTTCGTCTTGGGTAAGAAACATATAGGTGGTTGATACAATTTCTGTTTCACTTTCTGAAAATAAGGAAGTCACTCTTCATATTCCTCCTAGGGCTGAAAATCAAATAACTGAGAAATCATTTCTTCTTTTTCAAACAACTTTTCAATACTCTCGCGGATATTTTTGATGAAATCTCTTTTTTCTGTTGCCTGTTTTTTTAATTCAGCAACAATTCCATCATTAGCAGGGAGCGCACCTGTGTGGAACGATTCATGAACTGAGATTTTCTCCAATTTATCGAATGTGTGGCTGAAACCGGCTGCAAGCCGGAATTGAAGATCGAAGGCATAATGCGAAGGATTTTCTTCCATATGATGAATAGCCGTGATGATCGCCTGTTTTTTATCTATGAAGTCTTCATCGATTTCCTGACTGTAAACCTTCTGGTACTGAGAAATCGCATCTTCCATATCTTCAACGATCTTCATACCGTTTTGATAGATTCTGACAGCGGATGAGAGATTGACCTTAATCGTTTCTCCCGAGCCGCTCTTTCCTGTAAAGTAAATATCGGAGCCTTTATAGCTGAATCCTTTTTCCTTTGATAATGCGTTCAGCATTTGAACGATGCTGTGGCCGTCGACGATGAGTTTTAATGCGTCTTTTGTTTCTGTGTCGAGTGTTTCTAATGCAGCCTTTAATTCTTTAACACTGCCTACTAACTCACAGACATAATAAACAATTGCAACTACATTATTAGTAGAAAGTGCGTATTTTAACTGTTGATATTGAATTTCTATATCGCTTATCTTATTATTAACAATTTTCAACTGTTTTTTGATACTCTTCTTTTGTGTCTCATCAATATACCCATTCTCTTTAAGCTGATCCACAAATGTCCCGCTATTATTCAAGATAGTATGAAAGAATTTAATAAAGGCCGGCATTTTTTCCCCGATATTTTTAACCATTACCTGTATATCACCAAACCGGTCTTTCACTATTTTCCCTTTCGCCACATTTCCATCAGCACTAAATATACTGCCGACAAGCTCTGCATCTATCCCGGTTGAAGCCATGACAAATCCGTTTAGCCCACCTTTTTTATAGTCATCCGAATACTTTCGCAAAAAGGTTTGGATAGAGCGGACTTCCTCATCAGGAATCTTATCTATAATGCTTCTGATTCCTTTGACATCCGTGTTTGTATCTTTCAGCTTTACATTGCCAAATGTAATAAAATCAGCCTTTCCGCTAACGCCATAAAGCGGGTCATCTTTGGAGATGCGTTGGGTGATGTTTGCTGTTACGCCTTTGTCTTCATAATATTTTTGAATTTCTTTTTTTAACTTTTCTGGCGGGATATCTTTAATATCTTCTAAGCGTCTAATTTGAAATTTATGCATTAACTTATCTCTCAAATTCAAATCAGTTGCTAATAGGTGATCAACGCTTATTTGAGCTCCGTTAACTCCATAAACTTCATCAAATTCCCCATCAATTAATTGAACCATCACCTGATTATTATTAGCCAGTGAGTGACCCATAGCAAAGGTCTTTAAATCATTAGAATCCTTTGTTTCTTTTTTAGCATTTCTTGTAAACTCTTTTGTCGCTTGATACTGGCTGTCATCTATCCCTAAAAAGAGTCCAAAGAAATTGTATGACCAGTCCTTGTTATCAGCACTACCCTCTGAAATAATATGAAGCTGATTAATGTGTTGTTTATCATCCTTAATATAAATAGCTGTACCATCATATCCTGACTCTCTTATTGACGTATCTACTTTTGAATTTTTTTTAATAAGTTCATTAGATGAGTATATTTCCACATTTTCCGGAAGATCTTGATGCGTTTCTTCTTTGTATATTCGGCGTACCTCAGCCTCAAAATCTGTTTTAGCTTTCTTTATTTCACTTTCTTTATCAGCAGCAAATCTTTCTTTATAATCGTACTCTAAGTTAATTAAACGCAGTTTTACATTTTCATTTTCAAATATATTCTTATTTTCCATTTTCTCTATTTCTCCTTTTTAAATTTTAAAAAGGTAATAGAGTCAATTATTTTTTGAACTTTTTTTCTGGCATCTTCTTCTTTAAGTGAACAAGACTCTGCTTCTTTAAAACAGGAAAATCGAAAAGAATACTCTATCCCTAGATAGTCCTCTTTAGAGGACTTAACATAGCCAAAAAATCTATAAGAATAATTGTTCTTTCCCTCTACATCATCAAATACACTTTTCTTTTGAGCATAATACACAATTTTATCAGATAGTTCCCTTTCTTCGTATTTTCCTGTATAGTTGTTTCTTCCGCTTACTATGTCAAGCATTGTATCCTTGTCATTCGCAAAACTTTTGTCTTGATGATAATCCAATTGACCATCATATTGAATATTAGTTTTTTTATTAAAACTATCAAATACTATTGTTTCCTCATTTTCTCCTGTACTTGAAAGATCAGGTACGTACTCCCCATCCTCCGGAAACAACATCCTAAATCCTTTCGACTTAGACTCAAGCAAATAATACCCCGGCTCCTCTTCTTTTGTTGACACCATGTACTCTCTCGTTTTCTCGTCCTGAAACGCAGGAACTTGCGGCAGGTCTTTTGGATCCATATCTTTTGGTTTTACGGCTTCTGTATTGTCATTTTTGGTGTTTTTATCATTGTCGTTCATACTGCATCCTCCTGTCAGGGCAAGTAATAAGCTGAAGCAAATAAAGATGATCTTTTTCATTACGAACCTCCACGGGTATTGTGAGAATAGTATTCTATTTTTACTCTAAAAATAATTCTATTGACCTGGTTAATGAGTGATTAATTTATCCTTTTCCATGTTACAACATGGCGGAATTTGGATAAATAGGAAATCCGACTTGGTTTTACTCTCCTTTTATTAACTAATCATGCAAAACACCTTATGCGCACCTAAATACCTATTACTTTTTTCACAAAACAAAAAGAGCCGTATGATAACGGCTCTTTACTCTTATTTTTCAGAATGTCGTTTCTTCAATACGTCAAGCACATCATCCAGCGGCAGTGCTTGTTCTCTGAGCAGGACAAGCAGGTGATACAGCAGGTCTGCCGCTTCCCATTTGAGTTCCTCGTGGTCTCGGTTTTTCGCGGCGATGATGACTTCGGATGCTTCTTCACCAACTTTTTTCAAAATCTTATCGACGCCTTCTCGGAAAAGGTAAGTGGTGTAAGCTCCTTCAGGCATTTCCGCTTGGCGTTCCGCGATCACGCGCTCCAGCTCGTTAATGATGTCGAATCGGCCCGCAGCCTGTTCTTCTGTTTGTTCCTTTGTAAAACAGCTGTAGCTGCCAGTGTGGCATGCCGGTCCGGACGGTTCTACGAGCACGATCAGCGCGTCTTGGTCGCAGTCATACCGAATACCCTTAACGGCTTGCGTGTTCCCTGAGGTTTCTCCTTTGCGCCATAACTCTTGACGCGAGCGGCTGTAAAACCATGTTTCTTTCGTTTCCAGCGTTTTTTCGTACGATTCCTTGTTCATATAGGCAAGTGTCAGCACTTCTTTGCTTACCGCATCCTGCACGATGGCAGGAATTAATCCATCCTCATTAAAACGCAGTTCATCTGCCTGTTTCATCTCACATTCACCCCGTGCTCTTTCAAGTATGATTTCACTTCTTTCATTGATGTTTCTTTATAATGAAAAATAGAGGCGGCCAGCGCGGCGTCGGCTTCTCCTTTTGTAAAAGCCTCAAGCATATGCTGCGCGTTTCCCGCTCCTCCCGAGGCGATAACAGGTACGGGGACAGTTTCAGAAACAAGCTTTGTCAGCCTGTGATCAAAGCCTTTTTTCTCACCGTCAGAGTCCATGCTTGTCAGCAATATTTCTCCTGCGCCGCGTTTGACGCCTTCTTTTGCCCATGCTGTGACTTCCCAATCTGTTTTCTTTCTGCCGCCGTGCGTGTAGACCTTATATGTGCCAGATTCCTGGTCATACTTGGCATCGATGGCAAGTACGATGCATTGCGAACCGAAAAACTCGGCTCCTTCCGTAATCAGCTCAGGCCGGAGAACAGCTGCCGTGTTCACAGAAACTTTATCTGCGCCGGCACGCAGAATCGTTTTCATATCGCTGAGCTGATTGATGCCGCCGCCGACTGTAAACGGAATCGCAAGCTTCGCGGCAACCTGCTCCACCACATCAACCATCGTTTTTCGTCCTTCATGCGAGGCGGAAATATCGAGAAAAACCAGTTCATCCGCGCCTTCTTGGTCATACACTTCCGCCAATTCAACAGGGTCACCGGCATCTTTTAATTCGAGAAATTGAATTCCTTTGACAACGCGTCCTTCTTTGACATCAAGACATGGAATAATCCGTTTTGTGATCATTTGCGTTTCACCCTTTCAAGCGCCTCGTTCAGCGTAAACTGATTGGTATACAGCGCTTTTCCGATGATCGCTCCAGAAACGCCGTCCGCCTGACAGCGGGCGAGGGCTTCGAGATCCGCGACGGAACTGACTCCGCCGGAAGCAATCACAGATTTCCCCGTTTCCTTAGCAAGCTCGACCGTGCTTTCAATATTTGGGCCTGACAGCATTCCGTCTGTCGCAATGTCAGTAAAAATAAAAACTTCCGCTCCTTCATTGGCAAGCTCTTTGCCTAGTTCAGCTGCCTTAAGGGTTGATGTTTCCAGCCATCCCTCAGTTGAAACAAAGCCGTTTCTCGCGTCCAATCCGATTGCAATTTTCTCGCCATATTGTTTCAGCATTTTTTTTACAAACGGAGGGTTAGAAACAGCTGAACTTCCCAGGATTACTCGATCGACTCCTGCTGATAAGTATTCATAGACGTCACTTTCGGAACGGATCCCGCCGCCGATTTCCACTTTCAGATCCAGCTTTTGCGAAATTTCGATCACATGACGGTCATTTACTCTTTTTCCTTCTTTTGCGCCGTCAAGATCAACGAGATGGATCCATTCGGCACCCTCACTCGCAAATAACGAGGCCATGTCGTATGGTGAATCGCCGTATATCGTTTCCTTACTATAATCTCCTTGAACAAGGCGGACACATTTGCCGTTTCTCATATCAATTGCCGGATATAATGTAAAAGCACTCATTTTTTCACCTTCTGTTCTGCTACCATTTTTGTGAATTGGGTTAGGATGGACATTCCGACCGTGCTGCTTTTTTCCGGATGAAATTGGGCGCCGAAGACGTTCCCTTTTCCGACTACAGCAGGCACCCGCACACCATAATCAGCGCTTGCCAGAAGCGCGTTCTCCTCCATCCCGTCAATATAATACGAATGCACGAAATAAGCGTAGCCTTCTTCTGTTTCAGCCAGCAGCGGAGATTCGTTATGAAAGGAAAGGCGATTCCAGCCCATATGCGGAACCTTCAGCTTGTTTCCTTCCTCGTCTTCTGCTTTCAGTCTGACTGCTTTTCCTTTTAACAGCCCAAGGCCTGACGCGGTCCCGTTTTCTTCGCTTTGATCAAATAAAAGCTGCATGCCGAGGCAGATCCCGATAAGCAGTCTTCCTTCTGAGACCATATCGCGAATCAATTGATCGAGCTTCGCGTTGCGCAAATTGTCCATCGCATCTCCAAATGAACCGACTCCCGGCAAAATGAAGGCATCAGCTTCTTTCAGCTCCTCCGGCTTTTCAGAAACAAAATACGGCACGCCGACACGCTCAAGCGCCTTTGAGACACTGTATAAATTGCCCATTCCGTAATCTATCACGCCGATCATTTACAGCATCCCTTTCGTTGATGGTATCCCTTTAACACGCGGATCGATCGTAGTCGCTTCATCAAGCGCACGTCCAAGCGCTTTAAAAACAGCTTCAATCATATGGTGGGTGTTTGTGCCATAATGAACGATGACGTGCAGGTTCATTCGTGCTTCAAGCGCCAGCTTCCACAAAAATTCATGTACAAGCTCCGTATCGAATGTGCCGACTTTAGATGATGGGAAGTCTGCGCGCATTTCCAAGTGCGGCCGATTGCTTAAATCTATGACGACTTGAGCAAGCGCCTCGTCCATCGGCACAAACGCCGATCCGTAGCGTTTGATTCCTTTTTTATCGCCCAAAGCTTCTAGCAGCGCCTGCCCTAAGCAGATGCCGATATCCTCAGTCGTGTGGTGATCATCTATATCAACATCGCCTTTTGCGTTAATCGAAAGATCGAATTGCCCGTGTTTCGTGAATAAATCCAGCATATGCGTCATAAACGGTACGTCTGTTTTGATATCAACTTGTCCCTCACCGTCTATTGCGAATGCCAGCTCAATATCTGTTTCGTTTGTTTTTCTTGCGCGTTCCGCTTTTCTCATTTTGAATTCCTCCGTTCTCTTGCTTCGATTGATCTGGCATGGGCTTCTAATCCTTCAAGTCTGGCAAAAGCCGCGATGCTTTCGGCATGTTCTTCAAAGGCTGATTGGCTGTAAGAAATAATGCTCGATTTCTTTTGAAAATCCGTTACGTTTAATGGACTTGAAAATCTCGCTGTCCCATTTGTCGGAAGCACGTGATTCGGTCCGGCAAAATAATCTCCGACAGGCTCAGGGCTATATCTGCCTAGGAAAATTGCACCCGCATGTTTGATTCTGCCAAGCAAAGCTTCGGGAGACTGTGTGATGATTTCTAAATGCTCCGGTGCAAGCGTATTGACAGTGTCAATCGCTTCATCCATTGTTTCCGCCACATAGATACAACCATAATCACTCACTGAAGCGTCCGCTATTTCTCTTCGCGGCAAGGTTTTCAGCTGCTCCTTCACCTCTGCTGAAACCGCCTCGGCCAGCTCCATGGAATCTGTGACAAACACACACGAGCTGAGCTTATCGTGTTCCGCCTGTGACAGCAGGTCGGCTGCAATTTCGCTCGGAATCGCTGTTTCATCAGCCAGCACAACGATTTCACTCGGTCCGGCAATCATATCAATATCGACATCGCCGAATACCTCTCGTTTGGCAAGCGCGACATAAATGTTTCCCGGACCTGTGATTTTGTCTACCGGCTCAATGGTTTCGGTTCCGTACGCCAGCGCCGCAATCGCCTGAGCGCCGCCCATTTTGTAAATATCTTTTATGCCCAGCTCAGCAGCAGCGACTAAAACCCCTGGAGATAGCTGTCCGTCTCTTCCCGGAGGCGTCACAAGAACGATTCTATCCACACCGGCTGTCAGCGCTGGAATGACATTCATCAAAACAGATGAAGGATATGCAGCCGTTCCCCCTGGCACATATACGCCGGCGGAATCAAGCGCCGTCACTTTCTGCCCCAGCATTGTGCCGTCCTTTCTATGATAAAACCATGAGGATTGCAGCTGTCTTTCATGATATTCCCTAATATTTTCGATTGCCTGCCTAATCACCTGAAGCAGCTGTGAATCCAGTAAGGTGTATGCTTCCTCAATTTCTTCTTTTGTGACCAGCGGGCTGTCTATTTCGATGCCGTCAAATCTCGCCGTATAGCTGCGGACCGCCTGATCACCGTTTGCTTTGACATCTTCAATAATAGATCGAACCGCTTTTCTTTGCTCTTCCGTTCCGGCATCTATGGACCGCTTCAGAGAAAGCCGTTCAGCGCCGCTGATGGTTTTGATCTTCATTTTGCCGTTTCTCCTTCCACTACGAGAGATAAGCGGGATGCCATTTCGTCAATCACATCGTCTTTCATGCGATAGCTCACCGGGTTGACGATAAATCGGGAAGTAATGTCGCAAATGTGCTCCGTTTCAACAAGCCCGTTTTCTCTCAGCGTCTGTCCCGTGGAAACGATGTCCACAATTCGGTCCGCAAGCCCAATAAGCGGTGCCAGCTCAATTGAACCGTTGAGCTTAATGATTTCGACTTGTTCTCCCTGCTCTCTGAAATAACTGGAAGCCACATTCGGATACTTTGTCGCGATCCTTGGCGCTACGCCGCTCCAGTCTGTATTCGGAAGTCCGGCGACTGCCAAGTGGCATTTGCTGATGTTCAAATCCAGCACCTCATACACATCGCGTTCCTCCTCCAGCATGACATCCTTGCCTGCAATTCCGACGTCTGCCACGCCATGCTCCACATATGTGGTCACGTCCATCGGCTTAGCTAATATAAAACGGAGATTTTCCTCAGGCACATCGATGATCAGTTTTCTCGAGTCGTCAAACTCCTCAGGGAGCTTGTAACCAGCCTGCCGCAGCAGCCCTGCCGCTTCTTCAAATATCCGGCCCTTTGGCATCGCCATTGTGAGTAACTTACCCATTTTGCTCTTCCTTTCTGGCACCGATAAAATAGGTGACGTTTGCAAAAGATTTTGTCATCTGATCGATATTTTCAATTCCCGATAAATCTTGAAGAACCACTTTGTTCCCTTTCATACGTTCTTCATTCGCATAAGCGATGGCTTGCGCCCGCTGCTCTTTGCTGAAAATAACAGCGTCAATGTCACAAGGTTCGTCTTTCAAATGAAGCGCTTCAATCAGCCGGTCGATCCGAAGCCCGAAGCCAGTTGCAGGCGCGGGTGAATCAAAATGACCCAGAAGCTTGTTATAACGGCCGCCGCTTCCAATGACAAAGCCGACATTTTCGGCGTACACTTCAAATAAAATCCCTGTGTAATAGCTCATGTGGCTAACCATATTCAGATCAAGGCGGACATTTTCCGTACATCCGTAATCCTCAAGAATGTCCCACAGCGCCTTCAGCTCATCAACCACGCTTTTTCCTTGTGCAGAATCGACGATTTCCTCAGCACGTCCGCAAACTTCTATGCCGCCCCGCAATTCAAGAAGCTCAAGCAGCCTGCTTTTATCAATGGAGGAAAGCGGGAGAGACTTGACATGTTCTCTGTAGCCGACGTAGTTCTTCTCGTATAAAAACCTCCGCAGCACATCAGCGCGTTCAACGTTTCCGAGCACCTCAACAAACAGGGCATCCGCAATACCGGCGTGGCCGATGGCAATTTTAAAGGAAGCAAGCCCGGCGCTTTTTAACGCACCGATTACTAATGCAATGACCTCCGCATCAGCGCTTGTCGTGCCGTCACCGATTAATTCCACTCCGACCTGCTCGAATTCGGCGGGACGGCCGCCTTCGCGTTCCTGAGCCCTGAATACATTTGCCGCATAGCCGACTCTGAGCGGATGATCGTGTTTCAGAAGCTTTGATGCCGCCACCCTTGCGATCGGTCCTGTCATATCTGGGCGAAGCACCAATGTCTTACCGTCCTGATCAAGAAGCTTAAACAGCTGCTGCTCTTCAATCGCTGACTGTACGCCAACGGTATCGTAAAACTCCAGTGTCGGCGTTTCCATAAATTGATATCCCCATTTATCTATCAAATCGGTTAACGATTGTCTCACCTTTTTTTTCGTTTCGTATAAACCGGGCAGTGTATCTCTCATGCCGTGCGGTTTCTCAAACATAAACATCAACCCGAGCACCTCCGTTGCATTGTTTGAAGGAAAATTCCGAATCCTTTAGTTCGCTAATATGATAATATGTTAGCAGATGAAAGAATGAAAATCAATGCTTAACTTCAGTCAAGATATTTTTAGTTCAGATATCCTCCTCCCAATTATGAAAAAATCATGAATAAATGATTAAAGGTACGTAATATCTCAAATTCTTTATGTTTGGCATGCTATAATACAAATCAAATAGAGAACAAGGAGATAAAGATGAAAACACTGCGAACTCTATGTGTACTGATGATTCTTTCAGGCGTTATTTTTTTCGGACTTAAAATAGATGCAAAAGATATAGATATTCCTTTTTTGAACAGCCTTAAAAAAGTGGTTTCTGATAGCAATACGGGCACAGCCGCGAACAGCAAAAAGGTGCTGAAAGGAAGCGCCGAACCACTTGATGTCATCCTTTACAATCAAATGGACGCGCCTCGGCTCTATAACGGCTGTGAAGTAACAAGCCTTGCGATGGTGCTGAATTACGCGGGATACGACGTGACAAAAAACACCCTGGCTAACCAGATAGCCATAGTGCCTTTGACATACAGCAGCGGATTAAAAGGTGATCCGAATGACGGATTTGTCGGGGATATGGCGAATGGACCGGGTCTCGGTGTCTATCATGGACCGATCTATCAGTTGGCGAAAACCTATGCCGGAGACAAAGTGTCTGACCTGACTGGAAAAAGCATTTCTGCTGTTTATGAACAGCTTGAGAAAGGCAATCCTGTTTGGGTCATTACGACCGCCAACTTTACGCCGGTTGACAACATGCAGACATGGAAAACGCCAAACGGAACAATAGATATCACGTACAGTGAACACAGTGTCGCCGTTACAGGATATGATGAAAAATACGTGTATCTCAATGATCCGTATGGCTACAAAAACAGAAAAACTGACAGAACGAGCTTTGAAAAAGCGTGGGAACAAATGGGCAGCCAAGCCGTTGTGATTCAAAAGTAAACTGCTGAAAACTGTTCGCTTTCACAGTGCCTATGCTCTACCCTGAGCAAATACGACAATATTCATGCTTTTTATTTCAATCGGTAATATCGATTCATTTTCCATTTATCATCCAAAATTGTCTTTACTTTCAGGCTGTCTGTTTTTATGATTAAAGCAGATTCAGCCTTGCCCCGATCGATGTGAGAGAAGCCGGTGCAAGACGCTGAGGCTTCTCTTACAAAAATTAAAGATATCCGGGGAGGATTTTATCATTGAAAAAAATCGTGTCTATCCTATTTATGTTCAGTTTGGTTATGGGTTTCAGCCAGTTTCAATCATCAACCGCTTTTGCAGCTGACAAAGTGGTTCACGAAACAATTATCGTACCAAAAAATACAACATATGACGGGAAGGGACAGCGGTTTGTAGCAGGGAAAGAATTAGGTGACGGAAGCCAGTCCGAAAATCAGGAACCTGTTTTTCGTGTAGAGGATGGAGCAACTCTGAAAAATGTGGTGCTCGGCACACCTGCTGCTGATGGCGTGCACACTTATGGAAACGTTAACATTCAGAATGTGAAGTGGGAAGATGTTGGCGAGGATGCGTTAACGGTGAAGAAGGAAGGAAAAGTGACCATCGACGGCGGCTCTGCCCAAAAAGCGTCAGATAAGATTTTCCAAATCAATAAAGCCAGCACATTCACAGTGAAAAACTTCACTGCAGACAATGGCGGAAAGTTCATTAGACAGCTTGGCGGTTCAACCTTCCACGTTGATGTGATCATTGACAAGTGCACCATCACGAACATGAAAGAGGCGATATTCCGGACAGACAGCAAAACAAGCACGGTTAGAATGACAAATACACGATACTCCAATGTCGGCCAAAAATGGATTGGCGTTCAGCATATTTACGAAAACAATAATACTCAATTTTGAATATAAAAAAGTCCGCTGATGTTTATTCAGCGGGCTTTTTCAATCTTTCTTGCATTTCTTCCTTCGTATAGATGATCCTCATCGGATTTCCGCCGACAAAAGCCCCGGCAGGCACATCTTTATGGACAAGTGTTCCGGCGGACACAACTGCGCCATCCCCTATTTCCACACCGGGCAGAATAGTCGTGTTGGCACCGATCATCACTTCGTCTCCGATCAGGACTTTGCCGATCCGGTATTCTTGAATCAAATACTCATGGGCCAAAATGGTCGTATTGTACCCGATGATTGTATTTGTTCCGACTGAGATCTTTTCCGGAAACATAATATCCGGCATCACCATGAGGGCAAAGGAAGTCTGCTTTCCAACCTTCATCCGCAGAAATGTACGGTACAGCCAGTTTTTCATCCCTATAAACGGTGTATATCTCGCAATTTGAATGACAATAAAATTTTTGACAACCTTTAAAAAAGGCACCGTTTGATAGACATGCCATAGTGAGTTAGCCCCCGAGACCGGATGACGATCTGTTTTTCTCACAGATTACTTCACTCCAACGATTTGTAATAGATCACTCATTTTCTCAAGCATATAATCAGGCTCATGCTTCGCCAGTGTTTCCGGCCCTTTAATCGTCCATGCGACTCCAGCCGTTTTTGTCCCGGCGTTTTTCCCTGACAGCACATCATGGTAATTATCTCCTACCATAATGGCTTCCGCCGGCTCGCTTCCCAGCTGTTTCAGCGCTAAAAGCACAGGCTCGGGATCAGGCTTTGCCATCGTCACATCATCAAGGGTAACGACCGTTTCAAAGAATTCGCCGATTCCCGTCAGCTTGAGGCCCATATTGACAGTATCTCTTAATTTCGTTGTCACAATCCCTAATTTAAAGCCGGCTTTTTTTAATGCATCCAGGGTTTCATACACCGTTTCATATTCAGTCACGAGTGTATCATGCATGTCATGATTGTACGCTCTGTACATGGCGATCATATCATCGCATTTATCAGCGTCCATCGAGGAGAATGTGTCAAAAAGAGACGGCCCGATAAACGCGAGAACGTCTTCTCGTTTATACTTGCTCGGGTAATAATGCTCCAGTGTATGCAAAAAGGACGCGATAATTAATTCATTCGTATTAATAAGAGTTCCGTCTAAATCAAACAGAATCGTCGTTACTCGTTTGTCACTCATATTGCTTCCTTTCCAACCGCTGAGGGTTTCCATTTTTTCCATGTGTGCGCAATAGCCATTGTCAGCAGCACTGCGGTGGTGACACGAATCAGAAGAAGAGGCCAGATCGGTATGCCGAGCGGAATAAAGACAAGTGTATCTTCCACCACCGCGTGGCAGGCAACGAGAAAAATAAATGCCAATGTCATATCCCGTCTGCTCACGCCGTCGTCCTCGACAGCTTTGATCATAACACCCGCTCCGTAGGCCAGACCGATCGTCAGTCCCGCCACCATTGTCATGGACGTATTTTTATTCATGCCAAGCAGCTGCGTAAACGGAGACAGCCACCTCGAAAACCGATGCAGCCAGCCTAAATCTCTTAAAAACTGAATGATGATCATCAGCGGGATCACTATTGCCGCCAGCTGCAAAACACCAAGTCCAGCTTTCGTTAAAGCTTCGGCCAGCATTGCCAGCCAGCCGTCAGGGGCCGCACTCTTCGCGGTGATAAAACCGTACTGCGCCGTTTCCTGTCCGCCATGCCAGATGAGGTTGATGACGATCGCTGACACAGCGGCCAAACCGATGCGCACCGCCAAAATAACACCAATTCTGATACCGACCTTTGCGGCAACTGTCGATTCGATAATCAAGTTATGACAGAATGAAAGCATTACAGCTAAAATAAAGACTTCCTTCACAGATAAATCCAATGTCAAAATTCCGGCAATTCCTGCATACAGATTCAGCATATTTCCCAGTACAAGCGGAATGGCCGCTTCACCCGAAAGCCCGAACAGGCCCATAACCGGTGTGATCAGCCGTACAAGCCAATCCATGACAGGTGTATGCTGAAGCAAAGTGACCAATAGTGTTACCGGGAAAATGACTTTACCAAGTGTCCATGTTGTTTGAAGCCCCGCCGTTAGACCGGCCAGAAAGATCTTCTTCATCCCTCATCCCCCTTTGTTGACGTCTACTCTGCGTACCGCTCCTTCGAGTATCCCTTGACGCGTCTGAAGATGATGGCTGCCACAGCCAAAACAATCAATACGATTGAAATCACCTGAGCGATGCGAAGTGCATCAGTCAGCATTAAGCTGTCAGTCCGCATTCCTTCAATAAAGTATCGTCCGATTGAATACCAAATGATATAGATCAAGAACATCTCGCCTCTACGCAAATTTGCTTTGCGCAAGAACAGCAAAATGATGACGCCGACAAAGCTCCATAGTGATTCATATAAAAAAGTAGGGTGATAATATTGTCCATCAATGTACATTTGATTGATAATAAATTCAGGCAGGTGCAGGCTTTCTAAAAAGGCTCTGCTGACTGCCTCACCGTGCGCTTCCTGATTCATGAAGTTTCCCCAGCGGCCGATCGCCTGGCCGAGTAAAATGCTTGGCGCGGCAATATCCGCAAGCTTCCAGAACGAAAGGTTTTTCACTCTCGAAAACACATAACCTGTTAAAATGGCGCCGATCAATCCGCCGTGAATGGCAATGCCGCCTTTCCAAATCTTAATGATTTCTCCGGGATGTGCCGCATAATAATCCCATTCAAATGCAACGTAATAAATTCGTGCGCAAATAATCGCAATCGGAATGGCAAACAGGACAAGATCGATAAACGTATCTTTCTGCAGCCCCCGTTTCTCACTTTCCCTCATCGCAATCCAAAGCCCAAGCAAAGCGCCGAGACCGATAATGATTCCGTACCAATGGACGGCCAACGGCCCTAGCTGAAACGCTATCGGATTGAGTGGTTCTATCGCTTCATTCATTTAACGCCAACTCCTATTCGTCTTGTTCACTGTCTTCAATGACATCCGCCAGCTTATTGGTAAATTGCTCAGCGGCGTTCAGCCCCATCCGCTTCAATCTGAAGTTCATTGCTGCCACTTCGATGATGACTGCGAGATTTCGGCCCGGACGGACAGGAATCGTCAGTTTTGTAATTTCTGTATCAATGATTTTCATGGTTTCTTCCTCAAGCCCGAGACGGTCGTATTGCTTGCCCTGCTCCCAAAGTTCAAGATTCATGACAATCGTAATCCGTTTATTGCTTCTGACCGCACCGGCACCAAACAGCGTCATCACGTTGATAATGCCAAGCCCTCTGATTTCAAGGAGATGCTCAATTAATTCAGGAGCGTTTCCGACAAGGGTATCCTGATCCTCCTGCCGAATTTCAACGCAATCATCGGCAACGAGGCGGTGGCCCCTTTTCACAAGCTCCAGCGCGGTTTCACTTTTCCCGACGCCGCTCTTTCCTGTGATCAGCACGCCGACACCGTATATATCCACAAGCACACCGTGAATGGCTGTGGTTGGCGCAAGTCTGCTCTCAAGGAAGTTGGTCAACCGGCTTGACAGCCTGGTCGTTTTCAGCGGCGATCTGAGGACAGGCACGCCGTTTTTCTCAGAAGCGTCAATCAGCTCCTGCGGGATAGGCATATCTCTAGAAAGAATAATAGCTGGTGTTACATCCGTGCACAGAGAATCCATTCGCTGCTTTTTATCCTCTTCCGGCAGCTGTTCAAAGAAAGAAAGCTCCGTTTTTCCGAGAAGCTGCACGCGCTCTCTCGGGTAATATGTAAAATATCCGGCAATTTCAATGCCTGGTCTTGATAAGTCACTCATTGTAATCGGGCGGTTAACTCCTTCTTCTCCGCTGATTAATTCCAAATTGAACTGTTCCATTACGTCTTTTGTGCGAACCTTTGCCACGATATGTTCCTCCTGTTCCGGGCTGCCCCGAGCTTGCTCACAATAATTTCATTTTATCACTTTCGGGCTTGAACCTAAAACAGATTTTATAAAAGACAGGAAAACGCCTTAGCTGGTCTAGATCACTAGTCTGAAAAGGGGTAAAATAAATGTATTCATATTCCAGAAAGGCGGATCACCTATGGCAGAAAGTCTTCTTATCAAAGGCATCGCGATCGTGACAGAAAACGAAGTAATCAAAAATGGCTATGTCGGAATCAATGAAGGAAAAATCAGCACAATCTCAACAGAACGTCCTAAAGAGTCTTATTCAAAAGAGATTCAAGCACCGGCAGATTCCGTTTTGCTTCCCGGGATGATTGACATTCATATTCACGGCGGCTATGGCGCAGATACAATGGATTCAAGCTTTTCAGCCCTCGACACCATGTCGTCAAGGCTGCCCGAAGAAGGCACGACGAGCTTTTTGGCAACAACGATTACTCAGGAACATGGGCACATTTCTCAAGCTTTGGTAAATGCAAGAGATTGGAAAGCAGCTGAGGAATCCTCTTTATTAGGTGCGGAACTGCTCGGCATTCATTTAGAGGGCCCCTTTGTTTCACCTAAAAGAGCCGGAGCGCAGCCAAAGGAATGGATCAGGCCTTCGGATGTTGCGCTTTTCAAAAAGTGGCAGCAGGAGGCGGGCGGTCTGATCAAAATTGTCACACTCGCGCCGGAAGAGGACCGGCATTTTGAACTGATCCGCTATTTGAAAGACGAATCGATTATCGCATCGATGGGGCACACAGATGCCGACTCCGCATTACTGTCGGAGGCCGCGAAAGCAGGCGCGAGCCATATGACCCATCTTTACAACGCGATGAGCCCGTTTCATCACCGAGAGCCCGGAGTGATCGGAACGGCACTTGCCCATGATGGGTTTATGGCAGAGCTTATTGCCGACGGCATCCACTCCCATCCTTTAGCGGCAAAGCTTGCTTTCTTGGCAAAAGGCAGCACCAAGCTCATTTTAATTACCGATTCAATGCGGGCAAAAGGCCTGAAAGACGGCGTATATGAGTTCGGCGGCCAAAGTGTGACGGTAAGAGGAAAAACAGCTCTTCTTTCAGACGGAACACTTGCCGGTTCGATCCTCAAAATGAACGAAGGCGCACGGCATATGCGTGAGTTTACAAATTGTTCTTGGACGGATATAGCTAATATAACTTCTGCAAACGCGGCCAAACAGCTGGGCATCTTTGACCGAAAAGGCAGTGTGACAGAGGGAAAAGATGCGGATCTTGTCATTGTCAGCAGTGATTGCGAGGTGATTCTCACCATTTGCCGCGGAAACATTGCATTTATATCCAAGGAGGCTGACCAGATATGAAAGTAATAGAATGTCAAACATATGAAGAGCTAAGCCAAAAAGCAGCCAAAATAGCGGCAGACACAATCAAGGAAAAACCTGACGCCGTTCTCGGTTTAGCGACAGGCGGCACACCGGAAGGCACGTATCGCGAGCTGATCCGCCTGCACCAAACTGAGAATCTCTCATTTCAAAACGTCACCACGGTTAATTTGGATGAATACGCCGGACTTTCAAGCGATGACCCGAACAGCTATCACTTCTATATGAATCATCGTTTTTTTCAGCATATCGATAGCCTTCCAAACCGGCATTTTATCCCGAATGGAAATGCAGACGACCTGGAAGCCGAATGCAGACGGTACGAACAAGTAGTCGAATCCCTCGGCGGCACTGACATTCAGCTTCTCGGCATCGGCCGAAACGGACATATCGGCTTTAACGAACCGGGAACGCCTTTCAAGTCGCGGACACACGTTGTGACCTTAAATGAACAAACCCGCCAGGCGAATGCCAGATATTTTCCTTCAATAGACAGTGTGCCAAAAAAAGCGCTCACAATGGGAATCCAGACGATTCTCACAAGCAAGCGCATTCTGCTGCTTATTTCCGGCAAAAGCAAGGCAGAAGCAGTGAAAAAGCTGTTAGAAGGAGACATAAGTGAAGATTTCCCTGCATCTGCTTTGCACCTGCATTCCGATGTAACGGTTTTGATTGATCGTGAAGCAGCGGCATTAAGACCTTGAAAGGAACATGCTGACTTATGAAGATCGATAAACAATCGCCTATTCCGATTTATTATCAGATTATGGAACAATTAAAAGCCCAAATGAAGAGCGGAGAGCTGCTGCCGGATATGCCTCTTCCCTCTGAGCGTGAATATGCCGAACAATTTGGGATCAGCCGGATGACGGTTCGCCAGGCTCTTTCTAATTTAGTCAATGAAGGCTTTCTCTATCGCCTTAAAGGGCGGGGAACCTTTGTCAGCAAGCCAAAAATGGAACAAGCACTCCAAGGGCTGACAAGCTTTACCGAGGATATGAAAAGCCGCGGGATGACACCGGGCAGCAGGCTCATTGACTACAAGCTTATTGATTCAACGGAGGGGCTCGCCGCTATATTAGGTTGCGGGCACCCCTCCCCTATCCATCAAATCACTCGGGTGCGACTGGCAAATGATATTCCGATGGCGATCGAATCCTCGCATATTCCGTTTGAGCTTGCGGGTGAATTAAATGAATCGCATTTTCAGTCTTCGATTTACGAGCATATTGAAAGGTACAACAGCATACCGATTTCCAGTGCAAAACAGGAGCTTGAACCAAGCGCTGCAACATCTCAAGAAGCAAGCATTCTCGGCATTCAAAAGGGGGCGCCTGTCCTGTTAATCAAACGAACAACATATTTACAGAACGGAACTGCTTTTGAACATGCCAAATCTGTATACAGAGGCGACCGTTATACATTTGTCCACTATATGGATCGGCTTTCATAAAAAAACCTCCAATCCTTTTTAAGGATTGGAGACATGGCGAAAATCTAACTGGTCTGGCGCCGGACGATATGTCTCTTTTTTCGTCTTGAACTTCCAGATCGGTGATTTCGTTTTGCCGTTAAAACTGTCTTCTACAATGATGTACCAATAATAAACAGAATGCGGCTCGAGATGATCCCAGCGGAATTCAGCAGTATCCCCGCTCTTCACTTGCTCCCGTTTTCCGAGCTCTTCATTGGTATATACATTACACTCAAAATAATCGGTTTCCACCTTTTTGATCCTCGGCTTCAAATCAAGCGAAAGAGAAAACTCATCCTTGTCACCGTGGGTATCCGCATCATAGTAGTTTTTATCTTGTAAATGCGGAGAGTACGTCGACACATGCACCATATCATTCGCCTGGTCAAATTGCAGCAAACGCAAATACCCTTGCCCGCCTTCTGGCCCGCCCTGATAATCGGCCAGCATTTGATGCACGAGGCGATCCGGTTTTCCATCACCATCATCATCAAGCTCATCAGTTTTTCTCATCGCACTATGATAATGTCCGCTTAACACCAGCACGACATTCGGATTCGGCTTCACGACTTTTTTAAATATTTTCTCTCCGATCGGGCTTCTGTTTCCGCTGACCAGCAAATACTCATGAAAAGCTAAAACAGCCATCCGGTCAGGGTGCTTCTTCAGTACCTGATTCATCCATGCGATGTCTTCATTGGTAATGCCCCATCCCATGTATAGCATGATGTAATCATTGCCGTTGCTTGAAATCAGGTCGTAATGCCCTCGGTTATTTTTATAGGAACCGCCATAATGCAATTTTTTATCAAAACGATCACTGCCAAAGTATTTGCCAAACGCCCTGTAGGAGCCGTCCTTATGCCCGACATCGTGGTTACCGGCCAGCACGCCGTAAGGAATCCCGCTTTTATCCAGAACGGACATTGACCGATTCGCGTTTTTCCACTGTCTGATATCAGCTGAATCATCTACAATATCACCCGTGTGAAACACATATTTGATATTGAGTTGCTTTTGATTATCTTTTATCCATGCAGTTTGTTTATCAAAAATATGCGGATAGCTTTCGGCGTAATACTGTGTATCGGACATCCAGACAAATGTGTACATATCTTTCGCAGGAGGAATTTCATCCTGTACGATCACATTCATCTTCGACTTCCGTACAAAATCGGAGGAGATCACAGACGCCTTCAGCATAAACGGTTTGTCATTCTTTGCAACAAAGCTGTCAACCGGCTGCCACTCGTTTGTCCGATAATTCCAAACATACATCGTCACCTTTCTCCCCGGCAAAGAACTTCCCTTCCAGACTGCTTCCGCCAAGTCATTCTCATCAACTGACGGATCAACCGCCACTTCAAAGCGATGATAAGGGAAAAGTTCCTTCTTTTCTGTCGATACTGTTTTTCCGTCAGCAGCAGATACCCTCTCCAATTCTTTATTCGTAAATGGGGTCTCACTTTCCGGCACAAAGCTTTTCGGCGGTTCAGTCAGTGACGCATGCTTGAATATTTTCACATTGTTTCGCGCTGTATATTGAAATCCTCTATAAAAAGCGACATCCATGGCGTCATTCGTCGGATCCTTCACCCGCACAGAAAGCTTAGCCCTATGCGTGTCGGCTTCGCTGTCTATGACCTCCGGCTGATCTGGATGCTCTCGTTCTGTTTTAAACGTCCGCTCAATGACTGTTTTATTGCCCGCGAGATCCGTTGCTGTCACTTTTAGCGAATGTTTTCCCGGCAAAAGTTCAGAAGATGACGTATGGTATGGGAGTGTAATGCTTTCACCATCTAAAGACGCCTTCACTTCCTCAATTTTGCTCCATTTATCATACATATCCGCCTGCAGAATGAGGTTTCCTTTGTACGTTTGTCCCTCGGTGATATTCGGCTCAATGTGAGGCCCTGAATTATCTACCCGCACAACCAAGCTTACATTTTCCTTGCCGTCGCTCGCTTGAATATGGTGAACCCCTTCAGAAAGCTTTGATGTATCCCACTCCAGCAGCTGTGACGTAAACAGTCCGTCAGGCAGATTGAATTGAAATTGCCAGCTTTTATTCGAGCGCTGATTATCTCCAATAAAGAGTTCCTTCTCAGGAGAAACCCTCTGATCCCTGATCACCGTACCATCCGATAACACCAGTCGGGCGTTTTTGACTAAGAAATCATCACGGTTTTCAGCCGTATCAAACGGCGATACCTTTGAACCTGATCGTATCGTAATATGCTGCAGCTGCTTCCCTTTGCGAAGCAGCGTCTCCGGCAATGGAACAGAATAGGTGCGGTATTTATTTGTCGTATCATCGAACACCTTTAATACTTTGCCTTCCATCGTTACCGCGTTTTTAAAGTAAAGATTCGTTTTTCTCGTATCGAACGCAAAATACACTTCTTTTTCCATAGCGGGCTCTGTCACTTGTTTTTTTCCGTCAATCCACAGCCTAATGCTGTCAGTGCGCCCGTCTGTCGTCGCTTTTAGAAACTGAGTTCCCGATAGCGTATCTCTGTTTTCAATATTCATCCGCAAACCGTGCGACTTGCTTGTTTGTTTAATATCAATCATTTTGACCGGGGTTCTTGCTTCATTGATCCCGTCCCCTGCAGTCACGTAATACTCAAGCTGATCCTTCCCGATCAGTTCAGGCGAATACACAATATAATGATAGAGATTGTCGTTGCGGTCTTTTTCAGCGAAAATGCGCTTAAACGGTTTGTTTTCATCTGTCCGATAGTAGAAAGCCGCCGTTTTCACAAGACTGCGATCCCGTATGTCAGCACGCAGCTCAATGCTTTCAGCAGGACGGACAGGCTTGCGATCAGTCAAATCCTCAATGACTGGTTTTTCTTTATCAAGCTTGATTTTTCGTTTCTGCTCAGGCACCTGCGCCTGTAATACAGTTCCGGGGGACGGATTCTTTTCTCCGATTGAAATATTGAGAAGTTCTGCGGTACCGTCCATCGGATACTTGTAAAGCACAGACGACAGCCGGCGCAGCGCATGTTTCCGATAATGTGCAACCGAAATATCTTTTCCTGTATTCGTTGATATCACGGCTGCCCGCGGTCTGGTATTGGCCATGCCCTCTGTCTCTTCTATCACCGCAAGATTTTTCCCTTCCGTTAATTGTGTCTGATAATATCGATTGAAATCCTCCGTCGTCAATTCTGGATGTCCGGCAGGCTTCAGCCAAAACACAAACGTTTCACCGGATGGAATCGTGATCTTTTTTTCCGGTCTCCAAATCAGATCGGAGTCAGGCCCTTCTTTCGGATAGCGGTAACGGATGTGATAGTCTTTAAAATCAATCGTTCTGTCAGTCGTATTATAAATCTCAATAAATTCATAACCGTCTGCACGTCCAATGTTCTTTGTATCAACCGCTAGTTCTGTGATCAGAAGCTCCGGGATATGGGCAAGATCAGCCTGATATCCTTCGAGCTTCAGTTTCTTCATCTCCGACTCGACCCGCTGCTTCCCATTGGAAACCACAATGTAATACTCAAGCTCGCTGTTCCAAATCAATCGTTTCGGAATTTGCGCGAAAAACTTGCGGACCGCTCCAGGTGTCGGATCCATCGGCACCATTTTGTAGCCCAGCTCATTACTTTGTTTATAAAACAGAAAGGCAGAAAATGCTTGATACTCATTGTCACGCACTTGAGCCTCAATCATCAGATTGCTTTTCATTTCAGCTTTCACATCGATTTGAGGAGGATTTTCAAGCAAGGGTATGTAATGAGGCGTTTGGAATGGTTCCTGATTTATAACAGGAAAAGCTTTCGGTTCATGATGGCCGCCAGACAAAACTGAAAGAAAAGACAAGAATAAAGAAGCAATAACAGTGTATTTCCTCATCAAAACACCTCCCTTTTCATGTATTTTGCGTCTGAACAGGGAAGCTTATGAGTTCATTTTTGTGCATAAAGAACAAAAAAGCGTCTGCCTCTTGAAGATTCCACTATTACCCAGTAAACTAAGGATAGTTAACCAGTTAACAATTAAATCAGAGAGGCAAATTGATGGACAACAGTATTCATGATGAATTAATTCAAGCTATACAACAATTCGCTTTAAAAAGGGATAAACGTGTCATGCAAAAAGTACAGATACCATCCCGCGACATGTCCTCAGAACATCCCGAACATCTCAGAAAAGAATGGACATTGACCCAGCTTCACATTGTTTCCTGTATACATACCAGCCAAAATGTGAACAACAGCTTCTTAGCATCCCGCTTACACATCTCAAAAGCCGCTGTTTCAAAAGCAGTTCAAGCTTTGTTGAAACACAATATCATCACAGTGACAAAAAAGCCCGGCAACAAAAAAGAAATTTTTTATACGCTAACTGAAAGCGGCAGAGAACTGGCGGCATTACATGAACAGCTTCATGAGAAAGCAAAGGAGCAATATAAACAGCTCTTCAATGAATTTTCAATTGATGATTTAAAAACAGTGACTGCGTTTTTCAACTTGTGGGTAAAACATATGTAAAAAAAGCCTCCCCCGCATGGGAGAGACCTTTGAAATCTTATTACGCCCTGTCAAACGCAACGTGAAGTGAAACAGGTCCGCGTGTATACAGACCGGACTCAGCATAACGAAAACCTTCCTCTAATCTAATATTCCGCATCTTATCCAGCACAATATTGGCTACAATCTCGATTTCGGTTTTGGCAAAAGCTGCTCCTACACAGTTATGGATGCCTGATCCGAAAGCGAGATGCCGGGCGGCGCCGCTAAAAGCGCTTTTGATGCCGAGATCTTCCCGATGAATATGAAACACGTCAGGACGTTCAAACGCTTCAGGGTCCCGGTTAGCCGCTCCGATCATACAAAAAACAATCGTATCTTTTTTGATTTCCATACCGCCGACCACCGTATCTTGGGACAGCTGCCGCGGAATCAGCTGAACCGGCGGTTTATAACGCAACGTCTCCGCAATGGCTCTCGGCACTAACGAACGGTCAGCCAAAACATCATTCATCTGCTCGGGATTGTTGAGCAAATGATAAATCATCAGTGCCAGCGTCTTATCTGCCGGTTCCGTTGCGGCTAACAGCACATTGAGAATCAGTGCCAGTATATCCTTGTCCGACATCGCCATGCCTTCATATTCAGAAGTACATAGGATGGAAATTAAATCAGATCCCGGATTGACGCGGCGTTCTTCGATGACCGGCATCAAGTATTGAGAAAGCTGTTCGCTGCACCATAAAGAATGCGCCCGCGCTTCTGGAGTCTGAGAGATACTCGTAATAAAATCGGCAACCCCGCTGTGCCACTCAGCGATTTTTTCATGATCTCTTTTATCCAGCCCGAGCATGTCCATCGTGACACACACTGCAAACGTCTTTCCAAAATCATTGACGAGATCGATTCTTCCTCTTTCCAGATAAGGTGCTAACAAGTTTTCTGCATTTTGTTTAATCAATGGAGACAGATGATCCAATGCGTCCCCTACAAAGCTTCTCACTACAATTCTTCTTTTAGCGGAGTGTTCTTTCCCATGCATTTGGGCCAGCACAGGGCCGCGCATGACCGGTTCAGCACGCTGAACAAGTGATTTTGTCGTGAAAATATCAGGATGCTGAAGGATATAGCGGACATCGTGATAGCGGCTGATAAAATAGCTGTCTATCGACTCTTCATAATGAACAGGATCTTCCTCCCGCAGCTGTGAAAAATAAGCATATGGATTTTCTTGAAATTGATCAGAAAGCACGCTAAACAATTTAATGGATTGATTCATGTTAACTCCCCCTATCATCCTTCAGATGTGATCCGTGTTTCAGAAAGCATCTGCGCCATTTCTTGCACAATGAGATACCCTTGATTCGGCCGCATACGAATAGAAAATTCATGGTTACTGATCTTCTCACCCAGCTTCCACGGACGATGATAAGCAAGGAGCGTCTCTTCCACCTCAAGAATATCCGGAGCTCCGATAAAAAACGGCAGCTCAGCAATGACATATTCCACAGCCAAATTCAGCATATCCTCACTGACTTCTTCCATCATCAAACTGATTCCGCGTGCACGCCCGATAATCGCTTCATGAGACATGTCCAAACAAGCATGCCGAAAATGTGGCTGCTCAAAAAACGCATGTTCAACTTCTTGTCTCATCAGCTGATAGGCTTTGTTTTCCGTGAAATCAGAAAATGTATGAATCGCCTTCGTGTCCCCGCCATGAGCCGCAAGAGCCCTTTCTGCAAATCTCCTGTTTCGCGATACCTCTTTCCTTACCTTTCGTTCAGCCTTGCCTCTGGGAGTTCCGAGCGCTTCAAGAAGGTTAGCCGCCTCATGCCCCGCAAGCAAAACGGAAACGCTTTTAAATTCAGCTGTCGCCCATCCAATCAATCTGTAAATATAATCTTCAGAAAACCTGCTGTTAAATGGGCTGATCCCCACCAAAACATGCTGGCGCCGTTCAAATATTTCTCTGCAATTTTGTGTCAGTGGCTCAGCAGTAAAATCTATAGGCTTTCTTTCCGTCGCCATTTCGGTCATCTCATTCACCCCTAAAAAACTTATCCCGCTTTAAGTCATCACCCTCATAAAGAGTTGGAACAACTGGCACAACTGAACAAGACGAATGGCAGGCAGCACTTAAAGTTACCAAGCGAATTATGTTAAGATTCAAACTTCTATGTTCATTTTTCAAGGTGCATATCATAATTAATGTTTACTAGTAAACATTAGTCATTTTATCCCTTATTCCTCTACCCGTCAATATAATCTGTACCCAAATATTTGAAAATAAATGTAAATGTCACATTTTTCACACACTTTTTACACTCATATTCAGCATGACGCAACACCAAATAAAGCTTAAACACCAGCAATTGACAACGAAAACAAGAAAAGATAAAATAATATTGTTCACCGGTAAACAATATTGTTTATTGTTTCATCGTAAACTATTATTCCTAAGAAAGAAGGTAGCCTATGTCTGATTTGACGAAGCAGATGATATACGACATATATGTGAGACTGCTGCACCTTAATGAACAAAAAGCGAATACATCACTTCAGCAATTTTTTAAGGAGGCCGCAGAGGAGGATGTGATCGATATCCCTAAAAACATGACAAGCATTCATGTCATTGACTGTATCGGCCAGCATGAACCCATTAACAATGCGGGAATCGCCAGAAAAATGAACTTATCGAAAGCGAATGTAACGAAAATCAGCACAAAACTGATCAAGGAAGAATTCATTAACAGCTATCAGCTGACAGATAACAAAAAAGAAGTGTATTTCAAATTAACCCGTAAAGGCAGACGGATTTTCGACTTGCATGAGAAATTGCATAAAAAAAAGGAGCTGGCTTTTTACCAATTCCTCGATTCATTTTCACAAGACGAACAAAATGCTGTATTGAAATTTCTAGAGCAGCTGACATCTACACTTGAAGCAGAACAAAACGATGAGACTCCGGACAAACCTGTAAAGTAAACAAAAAGGCGGTGTACACTTATGACTCAAACAAAATCAAAGGCGGTATTGATCTTATACATTGTTTGCTTCAGCGCATTTTTTGCATCTTTAAGCCAAAACATTTATTCACCTATTATCCCGGTTATTAAAGAATCATTCCATGTTTCCGCAGCAATGGTAAACCTGTCAGTCTCAGTTTTTATGATTGTGACAGCGATTATGCAAATTATATTAGGGACCATCATCGATTTTAAAGGCGCGCGGTTTGTCTTGATTGCCGGAATTATGGCAACGGCAGCTGCCAGCATCGGCTGTGCGGTAACCACTGACTTTACTTTGTTTCTGATATTCAGAATGATACAGGCTGCGGGATCTGCAGCACTGCCTCTTATTGCTGCCACAACGATCGGACAGCTGTTTACAGGCAGTGACCGCGGGAGTGCAATGGGAACATATCAAATGCTCCTGTCCGCCGCGCCGGCTATCGCACCCGTTCTCGGGGGATTCATAGGCGGAGCAGCCGGGTACGAAGGGATCTTTTGGATGCTTACGGCCATCTCTGTCGTTATGCTGGTGACAAACAGCATCATCTTTCCTAAGGACTCTCCCGCTGGATCTAAGCAGCAAGCCCAAGGCAATGTGTTCGCTCATTACAAATCAATATTTACAAATCGAACAGGAAACGTCATTTTGACCTTAAGTTTTTTCCTCTTTTTCATTTATTTTGCGGTGATCGTCTACCTCCCGATATTGCTGACGGAGCACTATCATATTGATGTGAGCATAGCAGGACTGTTATATTTGCCACTGGCGCTAAGCACGATTGTCGGTACGTTTCTGTTTAAAAAAATACAGGCAAAAATCGCGCTGAGCACCTTGTTTATCGGCAGCAATGTAATTGCAGCCTGCAGTATCATGTTGTTCGCCGTTACACATTCCGTTTCTCTCATTCTCATGGCTCTCACGCTGGCACTGTTTGGCATCTCGATGGGGGTCATCCCTCCCTTGTACTCCACAATGATCACCAATGAATTTGAACACAATAGAGGGAGTGCAATCGGAGTTTTTAACTTTATCAGATATACAGGCATGGCGGCAGGTCCGATGATATCCGCCTATCTGCTCACACTGATGCCGTCTACCATGTCCTTTGGACTCTTAGGCCTTATATTTGCCGCATTGAGCTTTTGCCTTCTGCCGCAAATGTATCCGCCGCAGAAGCGCGTAAAACAAAAAAAACACCACATGTAAAAAAAGCTGCCTTCTGTATGGCAGCTTTTTTTATTTCTTTCGCAGCGGCTCTAAAATGCCTTTTTGAATCAACAAATGGAACACCGACAGGATAACAGATGCCCATATCGCTGTGCCAAAACCGTCAATTTGAAAACTGTCACCCATAATGGACGCGGTCATCATCAGGGTGATGGCGTTAATCACAAACAAGAAGAGACCAAGCGTCACCATCGTGACCGGCAGTGTAAAGATAATCAAAAGCGGTTTAATCAGCACGTTTAAGATCGATAAAATGAGGCTGGCGATAATCGCTGCCCCAATGCTGCTAACATGAATGGAGTCAATGTATCCATCAATGACGATTAATAACAATGCATTTACCAAAATGCTGACTGCCCATTTTACCATGTCATTTCATATCCCTTTCTGACGGGACGATAAAAATCCAAATGATATAAATGAGCAAAACAGGGAAAACACTTGTCATAATAGCTAGGATGACAGTTATGACTCTGAGGAGTGATGCATCCCAATTGAAATATTCCGCGAGACCTCCGATGACACCGGCCATTTTCTTGTTTTTTTCTGAACGATAAAGCCTATTCATTTGATCACCTCTGTGAGTACTTTAGTTTGATGGTGCCTGTTAATGATTCTGAGAAGACGGTGATGTTTTGATCATGTGCCTGATTTGAAGTGAACAACATTTCTTTTTGAATGGTATCATTTTTTTCTTTCAGCATCTCAACATCCATTAATTCATGGGACAACGAACCAAGATTGCTTTTTAGCTCTGCCTTCACTGCAAGATCGTCCGGAATCGAAAGCTCCACATTTCCAGTTGTCGTTTTGGTATAAATGGAGCGGCAGTCAGAGTCTGTTACGTGAATCGCAATATTTCCGTTAAAGCTTTGAACGTCAATGGATTCGCTTCTCCCGCGGAGATCGATCAATCCGTTAATGGTTTCCGCTTCTATCGTGCCACAGCTGTGGCTGGCAAGCTTAATTTGCCCGTTGGCCGTTTCGGCTGTGGCTTTTTCGGCTGTTAAATGCGAGAACGACAGCACGCCGTTTGTCGTTTTCGCCGAGAACTCTTTTACATGTAAATGTTCCCCTCTGACCGGACCATTAAACAGCTTCACCCGAATCTTATCATACTCCTTCTGAGGAATATATAAAGTCACATTGGTTTTCATTGTTTTCTTCTCAGTACGGATAAAAAACTTATTTCCTTTGATTTCACATTCAATATGCTGAAGAAATGCATGTCTCGCCGCATCCTGACTGTCAGCGCGATATACCTTCGCCTGGCATTCCGCTCTGATATCCTCGTCTTCCCAAGGGACGATATTCACGCTGCCGTTGGCAATTTGAAGCTCAACACTGGAGAAGTCAGTATCTTTAAATTGAAAAATGTGCTGAACATCATACGCATGGCCAAAGTTCAAATCAAGGTCAACTTCCTTGACCTTTTTCACAGCGGAATCAATCCAATCAAACAGCTTGGCTCCTAAAGACGGCTTGCTGCTTTCTTTTTTTTCTGCTGTAAACGGCTCTTCCTCGTCATGTACATGAACTGAGAGCGCTGTGATTTTTTCTTCTTTTTCCTTGTAGTCGCTGTCAAGTTTTTCAATCAGTGTCAAAGCCTCTTGTGCTGTAAGCTTTCCTTCCTCAACAAGCTTAAGGATTCGTTCCTTTTCTTGCTTCATGACGATCTCCTCCCCATTGTCTACTTATGCTGCACGCAGCACCTTAATGCCCTGAATCACATTCCAAATCATAATGCCAATAACAACTAAGAAATAAATAACTGCTCCCCCAATGATCACAAATACAGGCAGCAGGCTGTCTCCATCAATGGCAATGGCTCCGCCCAGAAAAGCGATAAAAAGGACCAGCCAGCCGGCAAAAGGAACAATGTGAGAAATAAGAGAACGTATCGCATGGCGTTTTGTTTCTTTCTCATCTACAACAAAATAAGCGACAATCGGCACAATAACTGGCGCAATGAACACACTGAAATAACAAAGTGATGCAATAATGGCTTGATTACGGTTCAATTCATTCCACACTCCTATTGTGAATTTTACCCATGACAAAAGATCAGGGACGTTTTACTTATATATACGTTTAAAACGTCAGCAGGTTTCAAACTCATTCTTTAGACATGCTCCGATTTACGGAAATTGGATTTTAAAAAGTTTTAGAAGTAGAATCTTCTGGCTGTACCGATTACAATATGTAAAAAGCTTACGGCAATCAAGGAGGCTGGACAAGCAATGGAGAAAGACCCCAGTGACTATACAGTAACACAGGAATCGGTGTTAAAGCTGATTCGTGAACAAAAAAGAATGAATCGTGAAATGATCGCTGAGCTTGAACAGATCCACGGACCTCTTCCGATCTCTCACGATATTCAATACATAAAAGTACTGCTTGACAGCAGCAACACGCATATCGTTCAAGATTTAATGAGTGTAAGTAAGCAGCTGTATAAGAAGACTTTGTAATATATACTGCAAAGAAAAGACAAAACCCTCTGAAAAGAGGGTTTTAAGATGTTGCCGTTTCTTTCGCTTCCAAGAGCGATGTCATGCGTTTTTTGTCACGCTCCATAACAGGCTTCAAATAACGGCCTGTATACGATTCTTCCACTTCAGTGATTTCCTCAGGCGTTCCTGACGCGACAATGGTTCCGCCTCCGGCTCCGCCTTCTGGCCCCAGATCGACAATGTAATCCGCCGTCTTAATGATATCAAGATTGTGCTCAATGACGAGTACTGTATCTCCATTGTCAACCAAACGCTGAAGCACGACAAGGAGTCTGGCGATGTCGTCGACGTGCAAACCTGTCGTCGGCTCGTCTAAAATGTAGAGCGTACGTCCAGTTGAGCGTTTGTGCAGCTCTGATGCAAGCTTCACACGCTGCGCTTCTCCGCCCGACAAGGTTGTAGCTGGCTGACCGAGCGTAATATAACCTAAGCCAACATCAAAAAGAGTTTGTAGCTTACGCTTGATTTTCGGGATATTTTCAAAGAAAGAAAGAGCATCTTCAACCGTCATATCAAGCACATCAGAGATGCTTTTTCCTTTGTACGTCACTTCAAGCGTTTCACGGTTATAGCGTTTGCCGTGGCACACCTCGCACGGAACATACACGTCAGGAAGGAAGTGCATTTCAATTTTAATAATCCCGTCTCCGCGGCAGGCTTCACAGCGTCCGCCCTTCACGTTAAAGCTGAAACGGCCTTTTTTATAGCCGCGGACCTTCGCTTCATTTGTCTGCGCGAATACATCCCGAATGTCATCAAACACACCGGTGTATGTCGCAGGGTTGGATCTCGGCGTTCTTCCAATTGGCGCCTGATCAATATCAATGACTTTGTCTAAATGATCCAAACCTTTAATCTCTTTATGGCTGCCGGGCTTCGCCTTCGCTTTATGAAGCTTTTGCGCCAGCGCCTTATGCAAAATTTCATTGACGAGGGTACTCTTTCCTGAGCCGGAAACCCCTGTAACCGCTGTGAACGTTCCAAGCGGGAACTTGGCATTCACTTTTTTCAGGTTGTTTTCTGCAGCGCCTTTAATTTCAATGTAACGGCCGTCCGGCTTTCTTCTTTCAGGAGGCAATGGGATGAACTTTTTCCCTGATAAATAGCTGCCCGTTAATGAATTTGGATCTTCCATCACTTCTTCCGGCGTACCCGCAGCCATCACCTGACCGCCGTGAATGCCGGCACCAGGTCCAATATCTATTAAATAATCGGCTGCCATCATCGTGTCCTCATCGTGTTCGACAACAATCAGCGTGTTCCCAAGGTCTCTCATATTTTTCAGAGCGCTGATCAAGCGGTCGTTATCACGCTGATGCAGGCCGATAGACGGTTCATCTAAAATATAAAGCACACCGGATAAGCGCGAGCCGATTTGCGTTGCCAGCCTGATGCGCTGCGCCTCTCCCCCGGACAATGTTCCCGCTGCCCTGCTCAATGTCAGGTAATCAAGGCCGACTTTGTCCAGAAAGCTTAAACGCTCCACAATTTCACGCAAGATCAAATTGGCAATCTGCATATCCTTCTCAGAAAGGGTAAGGCCTTTGATGAAAGCAAGTGCGTCGGCTACAGACTGCTCGGTAATTTTTCCGATGTGGCGGCCGTCAATCAGTACGGCAAGCGCCTCTTTCTTTAACCGATAGCCTTTGCATGTCGGACAAGACTTCTGAGACATATACTGCTCCATTTGCTCACGGATGAAATCAGAGCCTGTCTCCTTATACCGTCTTTCAATATTGCGCAATACGCCTTCAAATTGAATTTCGCCTTCACGGATTTGCCCAAAATCATTTTCGTAACGGAAATAAATCAGGTCGTCTCCGCTGCCGTACAGCACTTTATCCAACTGATGCTGCGGCAGATCTTTTACCGGCACGTCCATATCAATCCCGTAATGGGTGCAGACCGCCTCAAGAAGCTGCGGATAATACTGTGAACTGATCGGTGTCCAAGGGGCGACCGCATTCTCCTTTAATGACAAATCTTGATTGGGGATGACGAGATCCGCATCCACTTCAAGCTTCATTCCGAGACCGTCACACGTCGGACACGCTCCGAACGGGCTATTGAACGAAAACAACCGCGGCTCAAGCTCACCAATTGAAAAACCGCAGTGCGGGCAGGCATGATGCTCACTAAACATCAGCTCTTCCTCACCGATGACATCAATCATGACCCGCCCTTCACCTAAACGAAGCGCCGTTTCCAATGAATCTGACAGACGGGCCGCCACACCTTCTTTCACCACAATCCGGTCAATGACAACCTCAATCGAATGCTTTTTATTCTTTTCTAATTCAATATCATCAGAAAGCTCAGCCATTTCGCCGTCAATTCTGACTCTGACATAACCTTGTTTTCTGATCTGGTCAAGGACTTTGACATGGGCGCCTTTACGGCCCGATACAATCGGGGCCAGCACCTGAAGCTTCGTCCGTTCCGGGTATTCCAGAATTCTGTCGACCATTTGCTCGATGGTCTGCGATGTAATCTCAATTCCGTGCTCCGGACAATGAGGCTTCCCTACTCTCGCATACAAAAGACGCAGATAATCATAAATTTCAGTTACCGTACCGACAGTAGACCTCGGATTGCGGCTCGTTGTTTTTTGATCGATGCTGATGGCGGGAGACAGCCCCTCAATCGCATCGACATCCGGCTTATCCATCTGTCCTAAAAACTGGCGGGCATAGGCAGACAATGACTCGACATACCGTCTCTGCCCTTCTGCATATATGGTATCAAAGGCAAGGGAGGATTTCCCTGATCCGGACAAACCCGTAACAACGACAAGCTGATCTCTTGGAATCGTTACATCGATATTTTTCAGGTTATGCGCCCGGGCTCCCTTCACCTCTATCCGATCCATAGCCATTTGTTCATCATCCTTCCGCTTTTAGCTCTAAAAGTAAATCGCGAAGCTCCGCGGCTCTTTCAAAGTCAAGCGCCTTGGCTGCTTCCTTCATTTCGTGCTCCATCTGTTCAACGACTTTCTGGCGTTCTTTCTTCGTCATTTTCGACAGCTTCGGCGCGGCTTTTGTTTTGTATTCCGCTTTATCCTCAGCTGCTACTGTGGCACGAATGACATCGCGAATCTCTTTATTTATCGTTTTTGGCGTAATGCCGTGCTCTTCGTTAAACCGCTCCTGCTGCTCGCGGCGGCGTTTTGTTTCATTAATCGCAATTTCCATAGACTTCGTCATTTTATCTGCGTACATAATGACGCGGCCTTCTGAGTTTCTTGCTGCCCGTCCGATGGTCTGGATCAGCGAACGCTCAGAACGAAGGAAACCTTCCTTATCCGCATCCAAAATCGCAACGAGAGATACTTCAGGAATGTCGAGCCCTTCCCTCAGCAGGTTGATGCCGATAAGCACATCATGCTTGCCGAGACGTAGATCACGGATAATTTCAATCCGTTCAAGCGTCTTAATCTCTGAATGCAAATAGTTTACTTTAATGCCGATTTCCTTTAAATAATCGGTCAGGTCCTCTGACATTTTTTTCGTCAGGGTTGTCACGAGCACCCGTTCATTCCGCTCAATTCTTGCTTGAATTTCACCGATCAAATCATCAATCTGGCCTTCAATCGGACGCACATCAATCAGCGGGTCAAGAAGCCCTGTCGGACGGATGATCTGCTCGACCATTTCATCCGTGTGCTCAATCTCATACGGTCCTGGCGTTGCTGATACATACACGATATTGTGCATATGCTTTTCAAACTCTTCAAAACGGAGCGGACGGTTATCAAGCGCTGACGGAAGCCGAAAACCGTGATCCACGAGTACCTGTTTCCGCGCCTGGTCTCCGTTAAACATGCCGCGCACCTGAGGAATTGTCACATGCGACTCATCCACCACGATCATAAAATCGTCAGGAAAATAATCAAGAAGCGTATACGGTGTTGAACCCGGAGGCCGAAGAGTCAAATGTCTTGAATAGTTTTCAATGCCGGAGCAGAAACCCATTTCCCGCATCATTTCAAGATCATATCTTGTCCGCTGCTCTAAACGCTGCGCTTCAAGCAGCTTGCCGTTTTCATGCATGACCTTCAGCTGCTCCTCAAGCTCTTTCTCGATATTTTGAATCGCTTTCTCCATTTTCTCGGCCCGCGTTACGAAGTGGGATGCCGGGAAAATCGCGACATGATCACGGTCGCCGAGAATTTCTCCTGTCAGGGCATCCACTTCTCGGATCCGCTCGATTTCATCTCCGAAAAACTCGACTCTGATACAGTGTTCATCACGGGATGCCGGGAAGATTTCCACTACATCTCCGCGCACACGAAATGTACCGCGCTGAAAGTCGATATCGTTGCGGGCATATTGGATGTCTACAAGCTTTCTGAGCAGCTCGTTGCGCTCAATTTCCATTTCAGACCGCAGTGACACGACCATTTCCCGGTATTCTTCAGGCGAACCGAGACCATATATACAAGACACACTCGCAATAATAATGACATCTCTCCGCTCAAACAGAGACGATGTTGCGGAGTGTCTTAATTTATCTATTTCATCATTAATACTTGCGTCTTTCTCTATAAACGTATCCGTTTGAGGCACATACGCCTCCGGCTGATAATAATCATAGTAGCTGACAAAATACTCGACAGCGTTGTTCGGAAAAAATTCCTTGAACTCACTGTAAAGCTGTCCGGCGAGGGTTTTGTTATGGGCAATGACAAGCGTCGGCTTATTGACTTCTTTAATCAAATTGGACACCGTAAATGTTTTGCCCGTTCCTGTCGCCCCCAGCAGAGTCTGATGCTTCTTGCCCTCCTGAATTCCTTTTACAAGTTTTTCAATGGCTTTCGGCTGATCTCCCTGGGGCTGATATTTCGAGACTAACTCAAAGCGATCTTTCACAAAATAAGCCTCCGTTTCTTTAACGAAATCTTCCTATAGATATAGTAACACAATGGAATGCAAAATCACTAAAAATACGAACTAAAGTTCGGTGGTTTTTTATTTCCAGCTGTTTTCGTGTATAAAAAACCTGCTTTTAAAACGTAAAAGCAGGAATTCAGTCTTTATATTCATTATGTCCGATTTATTCTTCTTTTTTCTCAGCAGCTTTTTTGGCCATATACAGCCCGCCAGCCACAAGAGACACAACATCCAATCCTACAATAAAATACGTTTCTGTATAGCCTTTTAAATAAGAGGCAAACAGCAATGCAGCTGTTAGAGCGATCGCCACATAATGATTAAAGGTGACTCTTGTAAAAAGAACAACGAGCATAAAAGGGAAAAACAATGCAAAAACGGCTTTTGTAATCAACAAAAACCCTCCTCAGGGATTCTTCATCTCATCTGATTATAGTAAAAAATGAAGAATCGGACAATCGTGCAATCGTTCCCTCTTTCTACACCATACCCTTTTTCAGCCAAAATCAATCACTATATTTGCGCTTTGGTCCCAGTCAATAGAAACATCAATAGATCAAACAATGATAAATAATAGAATGGAATGATTCACAAGATAAACAAGCAGAGTTATATAGTATGGTTGTAGATCTGGGCAGTTCAATACAAAAATGGACAGGGAGTGGACAAATATGAAGTTCAAGTTCGTTACATATGTTTCAACAGCAGCGGTACTCCCCGGTCTCCTTATGGCATCACAACCTGCTTTTGCAATCACAAGTCTAGCTGATAAAAAAAAGTTCAGCCCTCGAAGTTCTTCTCGATAATCATTATAGATGGAAGCTTCAGACGGCTGCCGATGAAGAATGGTTCCTTTGGACAATTGTTATCCAAACTGAAGATCATGGCCAAGGAGGAACTTACTCTCGATTAAGAAGTCCGGAGAACGTGTGTATATGAGGCTGAAATCCCATGATGGCGACTACAGCACAATAAGCAACTATGATTTCACTTATTCCATAAAGTAAGAACATATATGAATTTACATGAGTGCCGCTGTTCCAATCAGCGGCACTTTTTTTATTAAAGCATGCCCGCCGCCAGATTCCGAGAATATAAGAAAAATAGGCATACAGCACCAGCCTGGCCCCATTTTTCATGATAATCTAACTAACTTAACTATTCATTTTATTTAGGGCTTTCTGCGTTTGACAGCATTTTCCTGAAAACCTACAATTGAATGATAGTGTTTACTATCATTTTTTAAACACAGGCTCCGTCATAAAAAGACTAGAGAGAAAAACAAAATGAAGGAAAGAGGGGTTTCAAATATGTATTCTGTAATATTTCGCCAAGCAGAAGAGTCCAGCCAGCTTGCTGGAGCAAAAGGCATGAACTTGATTAAATTGACCAAACACGGTCTTCCTGTTCCGGACGGGTTTATTATTCAGACGAATGCGCTCGCCCGTTTTATGGAGGATAACCAGCTTCATGAAACTAGCGAAAACATCGAAAGCGGGATCATCGCCGGAACGTTTTCTGAAGAACTGAAACATGAGCTGACAAGTTCCTTCTACAAGCTGAGAGAATCATACCAATCCGTTGCCGTGCGTTCTTCATCTGCCTCAGAAGATTTAGAAGGCGCTTCATTCGCGGGTCAATATGAAACCTACTTAAATATTAAAACAGAGGAAGAGTTTCTCACTAAAGTGAAAGAATGCTGGGCCTCATTTTTCTCTGGCCGAGTCAGCAGCTATAAGAAAAAAATGAATAACCAAATCGCAGAGCCGTTAATGGGAGTTGTCGTTCAGGGCCTGATCGATTCAGAGGTATCAGGTGTTATTTTCAGCCGTAATCCTGTTACCCATGATGATAGAGAGCTATTAATCAGCGCCAGCTATGGTTTGGGGGAAGCTGTCGTTTCGGGAAGTGTCACCCCAGACACATTTATAGTCAATAAATCTTCGTTTGAAATTCAGAAAGAAATAGGTGCAAAGGAAATCTATATGGAGTCTGCAGCAGAAGGAATCACAGAAAAAGAAACGAGCGAAGATATGCGCAGCCGTTTTTGCCTTGCAGATGAACAAGTAATTGAACTGACTGAAATCACGAAAAAAACCGAAGACCTGTACGGATATCCAGTCGATATAGAATTCGGAATCGCTGATCATCAAGTATACCTTCTGCAGGCCCGCCCGATTACAACCATTGATCAGGACAAAAAGGAAGCAGAAGAAGAACGCAGCTTCATGATTACAGACGCTGATATGAATGATTTCTGGCTCAACATGGAGTCAAATATTGAAGGTCCGGTGAGCCCGTTATTTTCATCCTTGATCGTACCGGCATTGGAGTATGGCTTAAAGAAGAGCATGCAAAAGTTCCCGATTGGTGTTGTTGTTGACGAAGTAAAACTTTATCGCGGGCACATTTATTCCAAAAACCAAGGCGGACAACAGCCACCTTCTAAAGACTGCGGCAAAGAGCTTTTTCCAATATTATCGGAGCGTATGTATGACATCATCAATCACACATACCTCCCATTTTATAGAACGCTTGACCAGCTCACACAAACTGAGCATACTGCAGAAAGTGCACTAGATGCTTTTCAAAAATTAAAGGCTTTTTATCTCACGGCTTATGAGGAGCACTTCAATATCGTTTTTCCGCAAGTTCTTCTAACAAACAAATTGCAAGCGATGTACCAACATATTCAAGGAGAATCCCAAAACGCTCATTTTTACGAGATGCTGACAGGCAAAATGAACAAATCACTGGAAACAGACCGCCGCCTGTGGCTATTTTCTGTTGAAGTTCAGGAAAACCCGAATCTGCTGTCCATTTTTGAAAACACCAAGCCGGAACAGCTGCAGGAAAAAATGGAACAAACAGATGAGGGCAGACACTTCCTGAAGAACCTCGATGAATTTTTACAGGAATACGGATGGCGATCTGTAAAGAGCCATGATCTGATTCAAGAGACCTGGGCAGAAAATCCGTATTATGCCCTTGCCAATATTCAAAATTATGTCCGCAATGGCTATCATTTTGACAATGAATTTCAGAAAACGAAAGAAAAACGAGAGAAATTATACAATGAATTCTTTGAAAACATAAATGATCCCGATTTGCGGAAAGAATTTGACCGTTATTATCAGTGGACGTTGAACTCTGCAAATATAAAGGATGATCATCACTTTTATATTGACGCCATGCTGGATGCCAAGGCGAGAGTCTTTTTGCTTAAGGTAGGTGAATTGCTGGCGGAAAACGGTGTCATTCAAAATCGTGAAGACCTTTGGTTCTTATATGATGATGAAGTGGAAAACGCGCTTCTTCACCCTGTATCCCTGCAAGAAAAGGCTGAAAAACGCAGACAGACCTTTCACGAGTATGAGCTTGCTCAAGCCCCTGCCTATCTCGGCACTCCGACAAAAGAACAGCTCAAAGCTGCAGAAGAAATTGTCGGCGCTGTGATAGAGGATGAAAAAAACACGGAGAATCATATTTTTGGCATTGCTGCATCAAGCGGCATTGCAACAGGTCCGGTCAAAATCATTCGGGACGCCAGTGAATTTTCTCAATTCGAGCCTGGGGATGTCCTCGTTTGCAAAATGACCACACCGCTATGGACCAGCCTGTTCCAAGACGCAAAAGCAATTATTACAGATACAGGCGGCATTTTGTCTCACGCTGCAATCATTGCTCGCGAATACGGCATTCCCGCCGTTCTCGGCACACGTACAGCAACGGAAAGACTTCGGGACGGAGACATCATCACTGTTGATGGAAGCAACGGCAAAATCACAGTTGTCAGCCGGGCCTGATGCGTCCTCCCTCTTTCTTATACAAGCGGGGCAGGTGTATACTTGTCCTGCCAGTATATTCGTGAGGTGAAACGTATTGAGACCGACAAACAAGAGAATCCTTGACGCTGCCATGCAGCTGCTTGTCAAAAAAGGATATCGCGCAACGACTACAAAAGAAATTGCAGAAAAAGCAAATGTAAGTGAAGCGACGATTTTCAGGAATTTTAAAAACAAACAGGGACTAGTCGAGGCTTTGCTTTCTCAGCATTCTCCAAACAGAAGCAGCATTCTGGAACAAACTGAAGGCGATTTGTACAAAGACCTGCTTCATATCGGAACCTGTCTCTTAGAGGAGCTGGAACATAGAAAAGATATCATTAAAATCAGCTTTCGTGAACCGGCCATGTTTCAAGATGTCATCAACCACGTAACAGAATATCCCCAATCTATGAAACAGCTATTGGTTGATTATCTCAAAACAATGGGTGAAAAAGGGGTTATTCAGACAGGAAATGAAGCGGAGCATGCCGACGTGTTTATGTCGATTATTTTCGGTTATTTTATTCACCGTCTCCATTTAGGAGACCGGGTGATTTCAATGCCCCAGGAAAAAATGCTGGAGCATAGCACAGCTCTATTTGTCAAAGGAATTTCGTGATGAACTCCTTGGCATAACAAAAAGGAGGATCCCAATGAGTTCAAGAAAAGAATGGGCGCTGATCGTCTCGCTATTATTAGGGGCCATCCTGGTTCCCATTAACTCCACGATGATCGCGGTCGCGCTCTCATCTATATCCCATACGTATAACGAGTCCATCGCCAGCATCACTTGGGTGGTTACCGTTTATTTAATCGTGATGGCAGTCACACAGCCGATTGCCGGAAAACTTGGTGACATGTACGGCAATAAAACCATGTACTTATGGGGCGTCGGCCTTTTTCTAATCGCGTCCTTAGGCTGCGCACTCTCACCGAGCCTGCTGCTGTTGATTGTCTTTCGGGCATTGCAGGCTGTCGGCGGTGCACTGCTTACGCCAAACAGCATTGCCATTATCCGTCACGTTGTTTCTGAAAAACGCCTTCCGAAGGTGTTTGGATTTTTTGGACTTGGCGCAGGACTTGGGGCAGCACTCGGGCCTTTTATTGGCTCTATACTGATTGACAGCTTCAGCTGGCATTCGATTTTTTGGGTCAACATCCCATTTCTCGCCATTGCTTTATTTACGGCATTAACCATGTTCCCTCAATATAAAGAAAATAAATCTGACGCGCCACTGGATATTATCGGCTCTGTCTTGCTTGCAGGCAGCATCGTTTCGATTATCCTGCTGACGAAAAACGAGGCTTCATGGGGCTATGCGGTATACAGTGTATTGATACTTCTTTTTGTCCCGCTTTTTTTCAGAAGAGAAAAACGCACACAGCACCCAATTATTGATTTTACTCTGTTTAAAAGCTCAACCTTTACAAATGCCAATCTATCAGTCTTATTAAGCAATCTGATGATGTATGCCGTTTTATTGATCATGCCGTTATTCATGACGAGCCAATTTGGGCTTAATACGTCTAACAGCGGCATGGCGCTCTCTGTATTTTCGATATTCATGTCGGCCAGCAACTGGGTCGGCGCCCAGCTCCATCACAAATGGGGAGCAAAAAAAATCATTTTTCTTTCATTTGCCATGATGGCTGGAGCGAATCTATTATTTTTGCTGTTAAGCAGCTCACATTCCGTCTTGTTCCTCATGCTCTCTCTTATCCTGGGCGGGCTCGCGTCCGGAGTCGGCCTGACCAGCATGCAGGTGTCTTCCCTTGCCACAGTAGACCCCGGCATGTCAGGAGTGGCGTCTGGTATTTTCTCGACCTTCCGTTATTTCGGAAGCATCATTTCATCAGCCTTAATCGGCTTGATTTCGGGATATCACACCTTATTTATGATTCTCTTTGCTGTATCCATTATTGGCGTTTTTGTTTCATTAGGCATCAAATCTGATGAAACGGCACGGATGGAAAAAAACTCAGCATAACACAAAACAGCCCGGCACCACATCTTCTCGCGGTGCCGGGCTGTCTTTTATGATCCGGACAAAGCGGCTGCTTCGTCTTCACGGTCATCCTTTACGAAAAGGATACCCAATTCATGATGTTCTCCCTCATAAGAAGCTCGCTGATCAAAACGAATTTCTCCATTCAAACCGATAATTTCAAGCTTCACATATGCACGGTTATGCTGGAGCGCTTCATAAAAATCAGAAACATTCTTAACCGGTATGCCATTAACTTTCGTAATGATTTCCCCGATTTTCAATTCCAGATCCTCAGCAGGTGTGTTTGGTATAATCCCAAGCACCATTAAGCCCTGATCACGTTTCGAGAAATAAAACGGAGCCGCGTTATCATTCACCCTTTGCTTAATGGACAGAAAAATACGTCCTAAAACAGCCACACAGACGGCTGCACCCGCAAGCGGCGTCCACAGTAAGCTCGCTGCACCGAGAACTGTGACGGCAAGGCCGAGAATACAAACGCGTTTCGCTGTGATCCTTATGCTCGTTTCAGGCAGCGACCCCTGCACCCTTTGCCCGAATCCGACAAAGTAAGGAATCCATAGAAAATGGAATGAGCCACCAGGAACAGTAAACACAGGCCACCAACTGAGGTGCGATTCTAATCCGTTACCGGGTACGAGAAGGAACAGCGGCAAAAGCCATATCCGGTTTGCCAGCTGCTGTCCAATCGGCAAACCGCGGCTGCTTACGACAAGTGCCGGTGATGTTCTCACATGTGCAGAACGATAAGCAACCGCTCCTTCAATGATAATCAGCAAGCCTAAAAACACACCCATAGCCGGCCAAACGACTGCAAATCCTTGCGGAAATCTCTCTAGAAAAGGCTCCGCCTGATACATTTGCAGTCCAAAACCTATCAGCATACTCACACTGACGATATATGCAGCAGACATCCAGTTTGCGCGAAGAGTGAGCGCTGCCACTGCAGTGATAACGGCAATAATCGCAAGTAAACCGAGAGGAATCGAGATTCCGAGTACGCCTAAAACAACTGACAAAAGGAGACCAGGGATCAGTCCCTTTGTATAAGTAAATTTCAGATCATCATAAATATCTGCTATTCTTGTATGAAAGGTTTTACGTTCCCGTTTGATTCTAACATAGCCGAAAGCCAGGCTTATGATGATAAAAAACCAGAAAAGCGGGTGTAAGAAGAACAGGCCCGCACTTTTTAACAGTTCAATTCCCCATTGAACAGACACTATCTTTCACCGCCTCAAGCCAAACATGTTACTCATATTCTATCAAATATTAAGTGGCTTGGATATCCTCAGGAGGGTTTATCTCTCTTGCGTCATCCACAGCGTGACATTCGATAGTGAAAAATCCTTTAAATAATGGTTTACATCCACATCCAATAACCCGCTGATCAGATGCATCGACCTTTTTATATCTGTCAGATTGATTCCTAGTCGCTTATGGTTTTTCATTAAGTAATTAAAATAATGTTTGGCACATTCTTCATTGATGTCATTTACTGATTCGACATTGGTGTAATTGACCAAATACCTGCTGAATAGCATAAGAAGACTTAGTGCTTTTGTAGCCGAAAATGTTACATCTTGTGTTCTGTCTTTTAATTGTTCAACTAATTCATAATATTTTTTTTCACGCACAATACTTGCCCTCTTCAATTGTGAACCCCCATTTTCTTTATACAGATAAGCACGGGCCAGTATAAGCAGCAGTACTGGAGTGCTAACAAGCATTCTCGCTAACGTTACTCTTTAATACCTGTCGTTCAGCTGCCATAAACCTGATTACTGTTCTTTTTAGAACCTTCTTATATTGTATGAAGTAAACAAAGACTAGGCAACTTGCAAAAGTTTCATTTTAAATGCATATTATCTCGTTAGAAAGTCTCTCTCATATATTGATATCGGGTAATCACAGTCCTTTATAAATGTTTATTTGTGAAAATTTTTTTAATTTCTTGTCAAAAACTCAATTTTTATGTGACTTATGGTTCATTTTATCGTTAAGTATAAAGAAATAGGAGATGGGACACCATCTCCTTTAATTGACAAATAATGATTTAAGCGCTGTTTGAAGCTGCAAGTCATTTTTTTCGTCGGATTTTTTCTTTTCTACCAGCTGATTTAATGCCTCTGCAGTGCGAGTGTCGATTACACCCGTTTTATCCAGCTTATTTTGATCCTGAAAGGCCATAACCGCTTTTTTCATGTCTTTGCTGAAATAGCCATCGTCACGTCCCGGATCAAAGCTCAGGCCTTTTAATAATACCTGTGCATGCTTGACGTCTTCATTGTTCATATCCACTTTAAGCGGCTCTTTCAGCTGCAAGGGCCCGGCGGAAAAATAATCAGGCTGCTTAATTGCAATGGTCGGCTCAATTCCTTTCTTATGAATCCAATTCCCATTTGGCGTCAGCCACTTGTAAAGCGTCAATTTGATGTTGCTGCCGTCTCCCATCGGAACAGCCTGTTGAACCGTTCCCTTACCAAAAGACGTATCACCTACAACATCATAATGCCCTGCTTCTTTTAATGCGCCAGCAAGAATTTCTGATGCGGAGGCACTCCCTTTATCCGTGATCACATTGACAGGATATGATTTTTTATGGGTCAATGTTGAAAAATAACGTTTTTTATCTCCATTGCGTTCAGCAATTTGAATATACGGCTGATCCTTTGTGACGAAGTGCTTCAGAATTTCTTCCACACTTTGAAGATATCCGCCCGGGTTGCCGCGTACATCAATAACGAGGCCTTCTATTCCTTTTTTCTCAAGATCCTTCAGCTCTTTTGCAAAATCCTCCGCGGTATGCTCAGAAAAAGTAGAGATGGCGATATATCCGACAGAATGCCCCTGCACTTTTTTCTCTGAAGCAAAAACCGTTTCGAGCGGAATCTCAGCTCTTTTGATCCGGAATGACAGCTGCTTCTTCGTCCCAGGCCGCTGAATCTTCATTGAAACGCTGGACCCTTTCTTTCCTCTTATTTTTAACACAGCGTGGTTTAAATCCTTGCCGGCCATCGATTCTCCATTGATGCTGATGATTTCATCATTAGGCTTGAGCCCGGCTTTTTCCGCTGGCGATTTCTTAAATGGGGAAACAATAATAATTTTGCCGTCTTCCATTCCAACCTCAGCCCCGATGCCTTCAAATGAGGAATCAAGAGAATCAGAAAATTGCTTAGCCGTCTGCTTGTCCATGTAGACAGAATAAGGATCATTTAGTGTTGACAGCATTCCCTGGATGGCTCCCTCGAGCAACTTTTCTCTATCAACTTTTTCTACGTACTCATTCGAAATTAACTCATACGCTTTTTCGATTTTGTCCATAGCCTTATCCCGTTCAGAGTCAGCTTGTGCCGTCGCGGGAACTGCTGCAGTCTGGGGCTTATCCATCTCAAGCAGGTTTATTCCCGCATATACACCGGCGCCTCCGAACAACATGCTCCCCGCTGCGATCACAGCCATTAATTTTTGCTTCATCCTTTACTCCTCCTGTATGCCAGACTGTCTTTATCAAAACCTAGAGATAGTATATGTAAAGGATGGAGATTTCATGTAATCATAGAAGAAAAAGAAGGCAAAAGAAAAGCCGCCCCGGTAGCGGGACAGCTTTTCTCTTTATACTCGCAGAAACTTGCGGATGGAAGTCAGACTTCCCCATACGCCAATTACGGCGCCAATTGCAATAAGCACTAACGAAATTTGGAATACAAATGGATTATAAGGAAGAAGAGAGACAAATGAACCTTGAACCTTCGGAACGACCCATCCGATGACGTATTGGTAAGTGCTCAGCACCAGTGCGATCGGAATCACTGAACCGAATACGCCAAGCAGCAATCCTTCAAGGAAAAACGGCCAGCGGATAAACCAGTTCGTCGCGCCGACAAGCTTCATGATTTCAATTTCTTTTCTTCTTGCGAAAATTGTAATTTTAATGGTGTTGGAAATTAAGAACATCGCCGTAAATACCAGGCCGATAATTAACGCGATTCCGATGTTGCGGGAAACGCCGACCACTTTAAACAAACGGCTGACCTCTTCTTTTCCGTAAGTAACTTTATAGACATGATCCATTTTTTCAATCTTTTTCGCCACGTTCGGCGTATCATGCGGATCTGTCGTTTTTACGACAAACGCGTCATTAAGCGGGTTTTCCTGATCCTTCATTGTCAGGGATTGTCCACTGTCGCCAAAGCTGTCAACCAGCTGGTCAAGCTCTTTTTCTTTAGATGAAAAAGTGACACTTTGAATGCCCTTTAAATCCTTAATATCGCTCTGCAGCTTATCCTGTGCCTTCTGATCTGCAGTCAGATCAATCAACACTTTGATTTCGACTTGTTTTTCAGCATTCGAAGCCATGTTATTCAAATTCAGCATAATCACTAAAAACACGCCGACTAAAATCAGCGTAACGGTTACAGCACTAATGGATGCAAACGTCATCCATGTGTTTCTCCCGAGAGATTTAAAACTCTCACGCAAGTGGCGCCCGAGAATTTTAATCATATGAACCATACTCCCCTCTTGACTCATCACGCACAATGATACCATCTTCGATTGCAATGACACGTTTCTTAATGGTGTTTACGATTTCTTTGTTATGTGTCGCCATCACGACTGTTGTCCCGCGGTTATTGATTTCCTCCAGCGTCTTCATGACTTCCCAGGACGTATCCGGATCAAGGTTTCCTGTAGGCTCATCAGCAATGACAACATCAGGGTTGTTCACAATTGATCTGGCAATAGATACACGCTGCTGTTCCCCGCCTGAAAGCGTGTCAGGAAATTGTCTTGCTTTATGCTTCAGCTGCACGAGATCAAGCACTTCAAGCACCCGTTTTTTAATGACAGACGGCTGTTCTCCAATCACTTCAAGGGCAAATGCCACATTTTCAAAAACAGTTAGTTTAGGCAGAAGCTTAAAATCCTGGAAGACAACACCTATTTTACGGCGCACAAAAGGAATCTCTTTTTCTTTAATTGTAGCGAGATCTTTATGATTGATTAAAATTTGTCCTTTTGTCGGTTTTTCTTCTCTGTATATCATTTTAATAAAAGTAGATTTACCCGCTCCGCTCGGACCGACAACATAAACAAACTCGCCGGGATGAATGGTAACAGAAATCCCATTGAGCGCTTTAACGCCGTTCGGATAGGCTTTGTATACTTCCTTCATCTCTATCATGAAATCACCTAATCTTTTATGTCATTTTATCTATCACACGGTCATACTCTTCGAATGTATTCGACAATTTATGACCCTTTCATTTGTAAAAAGATGAAAAATCTGAAAGTTTCATTTTTCAACACACTTCATTATACGTCAAATTTAGACATAATACTATTACAGTTTCTTTTCATTCATATTGTCATGGCATAAAAAAATCCTTGCCTGCACTGCGGCAAAGATTTTTCATCTTACTTTTTTTCTGACAGCCATTTGGCAATAACAGCGGCTTCCTTATCATCGACAAGCCCCTTCGGCATATTGCCGCGGCCGTTTTTAATAATACTTTCAATTTTGTCTTCGTCGTATTTGCCTCCGACCTCTTGGAGGTTAGGCCCTGACATACCTTCTAAATCCTTTCCGTGGCAGCCTACGCAGCTTTGCTGATATAATTCTTCCCCTTCAGATGCTGAGGCTTCAGTCTTGCTGCCGGTGTCTGTCTTCTCTTCTTTTGCATCGTTTGAACCGCAGGCAGCCAATAGAACAGAAAGCGCAAATACAAGCATTAGTATCGATAACTTTGATTTCATGTTGAGAAGCACAACTCCTTTACGATCTCTTCCATATTATAACCTCGTTTAAGCGCGTTTGAAACCCTCGCCCAGCACCTCACTCGCATCCGCCACAATCACAAAAGCTGACTCATCAATCTGTTTGACGATTTGTTTCAATTTGGTGAATTCAGTTTGCCCAACCACACACATTAAAATCGGGCGGTCATCGTCAGTATATCCGCCTACCGCGGAAATTTTCGTCACGCCTCTGTCAATTTTCTGTAAAACGGCTTCTTTTACAGCCTGCTCCTGCTTTGTAATAATGAGCGCCATTTTTGAACGATTGAAGCCGACTTGAACGACATCAATCGTTTTGCTGGACACATAGACGCCAAGCATGGCATATAAGCCTTGCTCAATATTAAATACGATCATAGCCGTAACGACAATCAATCCGTCAATGAGGGCGAGACACGTCCCTAATGACAAACCGGAGTACTTATGAATGATCTGTGCAGCCAAGGCCGTTCCTCCCGTCGAGCCTTTCCCTAAGTACACAATGCCAATTCCGACACCAATGCCTACGCCGCCAAAAATCGCCGCCAGAAGCTCATGATGGGTGGCGGGCTGAATATCTCTTGTCAAAAAGACAACAAGCGGCAAAAAAACAGAACCCGCAAGCGTCTTAAGCCCAAATTTTCCGCCGAGCAAAATAACACCGGCAATAAATAAAGGAATATTAATAATCCACTGTACATACGCTGCTTCAAAACCATATGACTGCAAAATCGTGCTGATTCCGCTGACACCGCCGGCAGCAATCTTGTTTGGAAGCAAAAATACATTAAAGGACACACCTGTAATCGCTGCTCCTATTAATATGTATACATAATCACGCAAAACCCGAAGTGTTTGATTCCGTACATCCATCATATATCCTCCGTTTCTTCTAATGCTCTCCGATAGCATTTTAATCCTTCCCTGATTAGATGTAAATAACACCCAAATACAGTGGTAATATGCTAAAGCAGCAGTGAAATCAAGGATATGAAGAAATTAAAAAAACACACCTGTATACATCAGGTGTGTTTTTCTGCTTATGATAGCTTAGAACGCAGGTAGGCATCAATAAATGTATCAATGTCTCCATCCATTACCGCTTGAACGTTCCCCATTTCTGTATTGGTCCGATGGTCTTTTACCATGGAATACGGATGGAATACGTAAGAACGGATTTGGCTGCCCCAGCCGATTTCTTTTTGTTCACCGCGAATTTCATCCAGCTCTGCCTGCTGTTCTTCAATTCTGCGCTGATACAGTTTGGCCTTTAGCATTTTCATGGCTCTTTCACGGTTTTTAATTTGTGAGCGTTCCGTTTGGCACGTCACGACCACATTCGTCGGCAAGTGAGTAATCCGAACGGCTGAATCCGTCGTATTGACGTGCTGTCCGCCCGCTCCGCTAGCACGGTACGTATCAACTTTAATATCCTCCGTACGGATATCAATATCGATCTCATCGTTAAATTCAGGCATGACTTCACATGAAACGAAAGACGTGTGGCGGCGGCCTGATGAATCAAACGGTGAAATCCGCACGAGACGATGGACACCTTTTTCTGCTTTGAGATAACCGTAGGCGTTGTGCCCTTTAATCAGCAATGTAACTGACTTGATTCCCGCCTCATCACCCGGAAGGTAATCGAGCGTTTCCACTTTAAAGCCGCGGCGTTCTCCCCATCTGGTATACATTCTAAGAAGCATAGAGCCCCAGTCCTGTGACTCTGTACCGCCAGCACCAGGGTGCAGTTCTAAAATCGCATTATTTTTATCATACGGCTCACTGAGAAGAAGCTGAAGCTCAAACTCATTGAACTCTTTTGTTAATGATTTTAGTTCTTTTTCAAGCTCAAGCTGGAGGTCAGAGTCCGGCTCTTCCTTCAAAAGATCATGAGTCATTTGCAATTCTTCATGTGATTCACTTAATTTTTTATACGAATTGACATAATCCTTTATACCGTTTGCTTCATTTATGACCGTTTGAGCTTTCTGCTGATCATTCCAGAATTCCGGATCAGCCATTTGTTCATCTAGCTCAGCAATGCGGGCCTCCTTTGATTCGAGGTCAAAGAGACCCCCTAAAGTCCGCTAAACGAGAAGCCATATTTTCGAGCTCTGCTCTGATTTCTGATAATTCCATTCTATTCACCTCATTAAAAGATCCGCGGGCGCCTACAGGCGCCGCGGTCAGTAAACTTGCCCGAGCGGACTATTCAGTCCGGCCGCAGCAATTTTTATATTTTTTCCCGCTTCCGCAGTGGCATGGGGCATTTCGGCCAATATCAACCACTTTGCGAACCGGTGCTTTCTTTGCTTTTTTGTTATCGTCGCCTTCTTGCTGCTGATGAGCCGTTGTCTGGCCCTGTACAACCTCTTCACGCTCCAGATTGTTTTCAATCTCAGCTTTCATCACAAATTTTGCGACCTCGTCCTCGATCGATTCAATCATATTCTCAAACATCGCAAAGCCTTCCATTTGATACTCTCGAAGCGGATTCGTCTGTGCATACGCTCGAAGGTGAATTCCTTGGCGAAGCTGATCCATTGCATCGATATGATCCATCCATTTTGAATCAACGGCTCGAAGGACGATGACTTTTTCGAATTCGCGCATTTGCTCTTCGCCGAATTTCACTTCTTTTTCATTATATTTCGTCATGATGCGATCCATAATGAGTTCATGCATTTCATCCGGCTCTTTGCCAAAGATATCGCTCTTCTCAAGCGCACCTTCATCAAGATAAGTCGTGTTGACAAGCTCAACAAGACCATCAAGCTTCCACTCCTCAGGAAGCTCTTCTCTTGGCGTATAGGCTGCAATTGCACGTTCGAGAGAAGACTTGATCATATTTTCAACGATTTCGCGCAAGTTTTCAGAGTCAATGACTTCAAAGCGCTGCTTATAAATGACCTCACGCTGCTGGCGGAGAACGTCATCATATTGCAGAAGCTGTTTACGTGAATCGAAGTTATTGCCTTCGACGCGTTTTTGAGACGATTCAACCGCGCGGGATACCATTTTGCTTTGAATTGGAGTAGAGTCGTCCATCCCGAAGCGGTCAAGCATTGCCATTGTCCGCTCAGCTCCGAATCTGCGCATTAATTCATCTTCCATAGAAAGATAAAATTGGGTGATCCCCGGGTCTCCCTGACGTCCGGAACGTCCTCGAAGCTGATTGTCAATCCGGCGTGATTCATGGCGTTCCGTTCCGACAACTGCAAGACCGCCAAGCTCTTTTACACCTTCGCCAAGCTTAATGTCCGTTCCGCGCCCCGCCATGTTTGTCGCAATCGTAACTGCGCCTTTTTGGCCGGCCTCTTCAATGATCTGCGCTTCACGTTCATGGTTTTTGGCGTTTAACACTTGATGCGGGATCCCTTTGTTTTTAAGCAGCTTAGAAATCAATTCAGATGTTTCAACCGCAACTGTACCGACAAGAACAGGCTGTCCGGTCATGTAACGCTGTGCGACATCCTCCGCAACAGCCTTAAACTTACCTTCCATCGTGCGGTAAATTAAATCCGGACGGTCGTCACGGACAACAGGCTTGTTAGTAGGGATCGTGACAACCTGCATGTTGTAGATGTTGCGGAATTCTTCTTCCTCTGTCTTAGCTGTACCAGTCATACCGGCAAGTTTTTCGTACATCCGGAAGTAGTTTTGAAACGTAATGGTCGCCAAGGTCATGCTTTCGTTTTGAATCTCAAGCCCTTCCTTTGCCTCAATTGCTTGGTGAAGTCCCTCGCTGTAGCGGCGGCCTTTCATCAGACGTCCCGTGAAGGAATCAACAATAACAACCTGTCCGTCTTCCACTACATAGTCAACGTCCTTCTGCATCGCAGCGTGCGCTTTTAAGGACTGGTTGATATGGTGGTTAAGCGCGACATGTTTCACATCAAACAGGTTATCGATGCCGAACGCTTTTTCTGCCTTCGTCATTCCTTCCTCAGTCAGCTGTACACCTTTTGTTTTGATATCATACGTATAATCCTTCTCTGCTTTTAACGTGCGGACAAAAGCATTTGCCTGCACGTACAGCTTAGTGGATTTCGCAGCTTGTCCAGAAATGATAAGCGGTGTTCTCGCTTCATCAATTAAAATAGAGTCAACTTCATCTATTACCGCAAAATGAAGCGGGCGCTGAACCATCTGCTCTTTATAAAGAACCATATTGTCACGCAAATAGTCGAAACCAAGCTCGTTGTTTGTGGAGTAAGTAATGTCAGCGGCATAAGCTTCCCGTTTTTCGTCTTTTGACATTGAGTTTAAATTTAAGCCGACAGTCATACCGAGAAACTCGAAAATTTTCCCCATCTGCTCAGCGTCACGGCTTGCCAAGTATTCGTTGACAGTCACGATGTGTACGCCTTTACCTGTTAACGCATTTAAATAAACAGGCAGAGTAGACGTTAACGTTTTCCCTTCCCCTGTTTTCATTTCAGCGATATTTCCGTCATGGAGCGCTACGCCCCCCATGAGCTGGACTTTGAACGGAAACATTCCGGTTACGCGGCGCGAAGCTTCACGAACAACAGCGAATGCTTCAACAAGAAGATCATCAGTTGTCGCCCCTTTTTCAAGGCGCTCTTTAAATTCAATCGTTTTATGTTTCAGCGCGTCGTCAGAGAGATTTTCATAGTCTCCGCGAACCGCATCAATATCGTTAGCTATTTTTTCGTATCTATTCAGCGTACGTTTTGTTGGATCAAACATTTTATTTAAAATTCCAAGCATTTATAACGCTCCTCTATCATCACATGCCTGATTTGCAGGCATGTATAAATAATTTACTAGTCCATGTATACCTCTCATTATCATATCATACCTTTTGTTATTTCCAAAGAATTTGCAAATAAGAAAAACAAAAACCTTCCGCGGTCATCACGGAAGGCTTTTGTTCTTTATTCAGTCGGTTCAATCAAGCCATATTTCCCATCATTTCTGCGGTACACGACATTTGTAAGGTTTGTTTCTGCATTTGTGAAAACAAAGAAATTATGGCCGAGCATATTCATTTGCAAGATCGCTTCTTCACTGTCCATCGGCTTTAAATTAAAGCGTTTCTGACGGACAATGTCCAAGCTCTCCTCATCTTCTATTTCATCCTGAACCGCAATATCTGTATCAGAGCCAAGACCGTTTGCCAATAAGTATTTTGGAGAGCCCTGCTCACGGAATTTACGGTTTACTTTCGTTTTGTGCTTACGGATTTGACGTTCCAGTTTGTTTGTTGCGAGATCAATTGCGTTGTACATATCCTCGTTATGCACCTCGGACCGAAGCGCCAGATCTGTCATCGGAATCGTAACCTCAACTTTAGACTCCTTGTCGTTGTAAAACTTCAAGTTGACGTTCACATCGGCATTCACGCTATGGTCAAAATAACGCTCCAGCTTGCCGATCTTCTTCTCGACATGATCCTTTAACGCGGGTGTCACTTCAATATTTTCTCCTCTGATGTTATAGTTCATCAAAGAACGCCTCCCTTTTATTAAGGATATGTATCTATTTCTTCTTTACCCTTTACAATTCCTGCTGAAACGTAAACATTTTGTGAAAATTCAGTGAACTTTGTCGAATTGTGTTTGTATGTGCTGATGATTTGGCGGTTCGGAGGTATATGTATATGCTGATTGTAAGAAACAAATACCTCACCCTCGCCTAATTGATTACAAAGGGCTCCATACATTGATGAATGGACAGCATCCATTTTCTATAATGAATCAGAAAATGTTCTTTTAAAAACTCGCAGAACTCATAAGAGGGAAAAGAGAAAGAAACCAATTGATCAAACTCCGCAAAAATTTCGTCAAATGCTTTAATACATATTTCAGCACACCGCGTGTTCATAACAAAGAGAAGTGTTGAATGTGTTGAATCCAAATAAAAAAAGGCTTGGATCAGATCTTGGTAGATCCGATCCCCTTCTGTTTTTGATAAATTCTGTTCAGCTTCTATCAAATAACATAGCCCTTCCTCAATGGTAAAAAGAAGATGATAATAAGCTGATAAAAGCGTATAATCTTCAATGCTCTTCAAGGCACTCACCTATTTACGCTTGTCATAATATCTGCCGTCAATCGTAATGTTGTTATAAGGATTTAAATACGTCGTGTGCATCGCACGTTTCCTTTTTACCTGCTGAAGTTCTGTTGCGATTGACTGCTTTAGTCTTTTCATTTCCTTCACAATAAGCTGATCCCATGTCAGGACAAGCTTCATCTGCTTTTTTTCTTCTTCTGAAAGCGGCAGAGATATCTCCTGAATAAGTTCAGACCGTTTAGCCACAAAATCTTCAATTTGCTTTAAAAGTTCATCGCTTTCAGGTGTATCTTGTATGTGTGACAGCATACTCTGCGTCTCAGTGTATAGTTGATCTATGTTATTCATGCGATCCCGCCTGATCCGTGCCGGTCCTTCCGTTCACTTTGAATGGCTTGTTTCCATGCATCGCGAAAATCTGTTACATATCCTTCAACCTCAGCCAGCATGCTCGTATCATTTTTGATGTTTGCCTGTACCAATCTTCGATACATATAATCGTACATCGCACCCATGGAAGCGGATAGCTCTATGTTACGGTTAAGCGTAAAATTTAATTCCTGAATGATATTTTGCGCTTTAATCAGATTTTCATTTTTACGTTCCATATCATTATTCTCAATGGCCTGAGATGCAAGTCTTATAAATTTCAAACAGCCATTATACAGCATAAGTGTCAGTTCACCGGATGTAGCAGTATTCACTGAATTTTGCTGATAGGCTGTATAAGGATTTTGGATCGCCATGTGTCATCCTCCAAATTACATTTATTGTACAAGAAGCTGTGATAAATAGGACGCTTGTTCGTTCATTTTTTGAATCGCAGAATCCATTGCACTGAATTTTTTATAATAACGGTTTTCTATCGTGGTCAATCGGTCCTGCATTTTGGTGATATCAGTGCTGATCGTGTTTAAATTTTTACCGATTGAGTAGTCATTGGTTCCCATTGTCGAGTTGCCGGCTTTTGCTTCAATGCTTTTCACCGTACTTTTCAGTGTGTCGCCGATGCGTTTCATAATCCCTTTATCACTATAGGCGCTGCTGTTCGTTCCGCTTGTAAATAAAGCGGCAACACTTTGCGGATCTTCTTGTATTTTTGCTTTCAGTTTATCTTCATTAATCTCTAAATGTCCCCGTAATTGGTAAGCACTTGATGTTGTGATGCCAAATTCAGTTAATTGATAGGTTTTCCCATTCGCATTTACTTGAGAATAAAAATCAGTCCGCATTTGGTTCGTACCGGTGCTTATACTGGTATCATTTCTTAGCAAACCGCTTTTCGCTTTCTCTTCCCAGAGTTCTACCTCTTTATCGGACATTGCTTCTTTTTGTTCACTCGTCAGCGGCGTATAATCTCTGTATTTTTCTTCCTTAAGCTTTTCATTCAGGCTGTCAACCAATTCATTGTATTTATCTACAAACTCTTTAATTTGATTATAAATCCCGTCAACATCAGTAGAAACAGATGTGGTAACAGGGCCTGTGGCTGCCGTTGTATTTTTGATCGAGTAGGTAACGCCATTAACCGTAAAGTTGTTTGTCAGCTTCTCCATTTCAAAGCCATTAATTGTGACTTTTGCATTTGTTCCTTCTTTGTAAGCAGTTAGCTTATTATCAGCGTCTAAAGAAAAACCAAGCTGTCCGGACATAAAGTCGGCTGTAGCAGAGTCTGCTGCCTGTATGCTGCCTCCTGCACCTGTTGCTTTAGAAGAAAACGCAATCGTTTCTACATACTCTGTACCATTCCAAATTTTATCTTTAAATGCTGATACACCTAGATCTGAGCTGTTAAGTTTAGAAATCACATTATCAATCGTATCTGCGCTCGTCACACTGATGTTTACTGTTTTTGCTGTTGTCTCGCCAGGCGCAACAACGTCAAATACCAAATTATAATCGCCTTGTGTGTATCCCGTATAATTATTTGCCTTATAAGTCGCTGCGGTTGCCAAGCTCGCTACTTCAACAGTAGAAGAAGAGTTTGGCGCACTTGCGCTTCCTGTAGCAGTTAACACAGACTCATTGGAGCTGGTCACAGTTTTGCTCTGATACGTACTCGGATATGTCAACGTATTTTTAGACATATAATCTTGCAATTCTTTTATTTTTGAGTTTACTTCACGATAGCTGTCACGCTGCCATTCAAGAGTCTGCTTTTTTTGTGTCAGCTTATCAAGCGGCGCTCTTTCTGTCTGCATCAGCTTTGATACGATATCATCTATATCCATTCCTGACGCCAGACCTGTTATTCTCGTGACCATTCCAAACCACTCCTAATCTACTTTTTTTCATCTACAAATAACCCAAGAAATTCAGTCATAGCCGCATAAAAATCAAGCCACCGTTTCGGCGGAATTTCGCGGATAACTTCATTTGTAGAGTCTTCTATTACTTTTACATAGTATTCATTTAACTTTTCATGAAGCTCAAACTTCAGGTGAACTTGCGAAGGTTCCAAAAGCTTGTTCATTTCCCCTACCATTTCAGCAAGATTGGTATATGAAACTTGATGAACAGGACCCTCACTCTCATGATCTTTCTGATTATGTATTTGGGTATCATAACGATCCCAAACAGGTTGTAACGTAGTGAGCCTTTCAATGTTCAATTGATCATCCCCTATGCCCCAATCTATCGTTTATATCGACTAAGTAGAGAGAAGATTACACATATTTTTGGAAAAAAACTCATCTGTTTTAGATTTCTTGTTTGGAAATACATTTATAAAGCAGGTGAAGAATCTGATTATTATATCACGAGTAATAGACAGCAAGGGGAATGATTCGGAGATAAAAACATAAATAAAAGACCCCGGCAACGCCAAGGTCTTTTTTAAAATTAACGTAACAATTGAAGTACGTTTTGTGGCTGTTGGTTTGCTTGAGCAAGCATCGCTTGAGAAGCTTGAGAAAGAATGTTGTTCTTAGTGAACTCGCTCATTTCTTTAGCCATGTCAACGTCACGGATACGAGACTCAGCAGCTGTCAGATTTTCACCAGAAGCACTCAAGTTGTTGATTGTGTGCTCAAGACGGTTTTGTACCGCACCTAATTTTGAACGTTGAGTAGATACAGTGTTAATAGCGTCATCAACTGCTTTAAGTTGGGCGTCAAAACCTACAGTCGCAGTGTCAGCAGGGTTAGTAGCAAATTTTGTTACATCGATATCTGATACTGCTTGTCCCGCGAGAAGTGTTTTACCGTCAGTATCTAAAGCACCAAGCGCTGTAGCTGCCATGCTTTCAATGTTGACAGAAAGTTGCTGACCACTGTTAGCACCAATTTGGAATGTTAGTTTATTTCCACTAGCTTCTGAGAAATCGCCATTAAGAAGTTTCTTACCGTTAAACTCAGTACGGTCAGAGATACCTTTTGAGTCAGTGCCGCCGCCGATTTCTTCAACAAGAGAGCTGATTTCGTCTTGGATAGCGCCAAGATCTGTTGTATCTTGAGTACCTGTGTTTCCTGCTTGAACTACTAGCTCACGAACACGTTGAAGAATTGAGTGAGTTTCAGTTAATGCACCCTCAGCTGTTTGGATAAGAGAGATTCCGTCTTGAGAGTTTTTAGAAGCCATTTCAAGACCTCTGATTTGTCCTCTCATTTTTTCAGAGATCGCTAGACCTGCTGCGTCATCTCCAGCACGGTTAATACGAAGACCTGAAGAAAGCTTCTCCATGTTCTTTTGGCTCGCGCCGTTGTTTGAAGACAAACGGTTCAGTGTGTTAAGTGCTGCGATATTGTGGTTAATTCTCATTGTTTTGTTCCTCCCTGAATGTGTTTTTAGGCACGTCCTTGTGCCTCATTTTTGTAACCGGCGAAGTCATTTACGCTTCCTCCCGGCTACATCATTAATATCGGATTGTCTCTGATTTTGTTAATACCAAAATAAAAAAATCCTCACTTTTTTTGTGAGGATAATGCGGAGATTACATCGCTGGATAACGCTGCCGCACGGTTATTTTCTTCCTGAATGGTCAAATATATTTCTTTCCTGTGAATATCAATATGCTTTGGGGCGTCAATTCCAAGTTTCACTTGGTCACCCTCAACCGCAATGACTTTCACTTCAATATCAGCACCTATTTGAATCGCTTCGTTTATTTTCCGGGATAAAACTAGCATGATTCTCCTCCAATCGGATGCTTTGTCGTATACGAGGAGTCGTGTAAAACGACTTGCTTAGCTATCATGTTTTTGCGATTCACAATAATGGGAGCCAATAAATTGGCAGTAGATTTTTCGAACGGCTCTGCCATGGTCAGTATTGTCATGACTTCTACGTCTTCAATATTATCGATATCCAAAAGTTCAGCAGTTGATTCATCAAGATCAAATTCATAATTCTTAAAAAAGATGAACGGACTTACAACGATGAACGCAAGATTTTCTGAAGTGACGGACTGCAGCGCCACGAATGGAGAGTCTTCTGAAAGCGGAAGTATGACGAACTGTTTTTCTTCTAAAAAGCCCGGAATCCCGTTTTCAAAAAGAATGATTTGTTCTTCTTTTACGTTCATTTGGCCATGGTACTTTGTATGAATGATCATTGTTCACGATCCTTTTCTGTTTACTTTTCGTGTGATTCTTTCGGGTATTCTACATCTATATTTAAATCAGGGTATTGAAGCATGTCAACCTTAACGTTTCCAGGCGTATATTCAACAATTGGTTTATGCGGTTCAGCCTGAATAACAGGCTTTTGCGGCGTAATCTGAATATCAAGCTCTGACGGGGTATATTGTATTTTCACCCTTGAAAAAGAAGAAGCATAATGTTCGCCTAATTGAATCTGGTGCATCTCAGAGTTCCTCCTTGCTTGTGAAGCGATTGGGTTCCCCTTATTTTCAATTCTCATAAGCTCGGCGCCTTCTTCTGCAGTGCGGGCTATTCCCTCCATTACATCCTCATGCCCTTGTTGGGCGGCTTCTTCGATTCTCTTGAATATATGTTTTCTGTCTAATTCTTCCCATGCTTGCGTCTGGTCAATCGTGAGTTTTCCAGGTGTCACCGAAATTTCCATTTCCGCGCTTGGCTGTTCGATCTCTAGATCGGCTTGCGGCTGCTCCATTTTTAAGCTGGCGGGCGTCGTTGTTAAACCAATTTTCCCTTGAACACTATGCATAATCAATCTGGGAATTTGCATCACTCTACCTCCTGAACTATAAAAAAAGCGAACTCCTGAGAGCCGCTTACTTTAAAAAGTCAATCAATGTAGGCTGAACAATTTGCGCATTTACAGCCAGGGTAGCCCTGTGCACGCTTTGCTGCGCAATAAATTCAGTTATTATTTCTTCCAGTTCTACATCTTCATTGTCTGACAACACTTTTGTAGCTGTTTCTTCTTGAGCTGAAAGTCTTGTATTAACCAATTCAAGACGATTATATCTTGCTCCAAGATCAGAGCGTTCAGCGCTCATGCCGCCAGAAAATTGATCAATATCATCTAAAACATTGTCCATGCCATCTAGTGAACCTGAACTCAGTGCTTTCTCAAATGAGGCAAGCATTTCAAATACATTCTGTCCGCTTTCAGAGGTGCCTCCAAAAGCTGATTTTGGATCTGAATTCACTTTCAATGTCATATTATTTGATATATTGACAACAACATCAGCAGTATCAGAAATTGTATAAGTTCCGTCTCCGTTATCTGTAACCGGAGGCTTGTCTGAATTTGTGCCGTTAAAGATATATCTTCCGTTCACTTGTGTATTCGCAATATTTAAAAGCTGTTCCTTTAACTGCTTCACTTCTACGCCAATCGCTTGCCGCTCCGCTTCGCCGTTTGTATCACTTTGAGCTTGAACAGCTAATTCTCTGACCTTTGATAAGATGTCAATTCCTTCAGTAATGTTTGTTTCTGTGTTTTCGAGCCAGGTAAAGGCTTGAGAAGCATTACTTTTATATTGCTGCACTTGTGACAATTGATTATTATACTTTAAGCTTTTCATCGCTACTACAGGATCGTCAGAAGCTTTTGAGATTTTTTTTCCTGAAGAAATCTGTGATTGAAGTTTATCCAGCTTCGAGTAGCTTGAACCGATATATCTCAATGAGTTTTGCTGAATCATCCCTTGTGTTACTCTCATTTGATCTACCTACCTTCCTCCGACACCCATGCCATTGATCACTTTGTCGAGTATTTCGTCTTGTAACGTCACCATTCTCGCAGCAGCATTGTATGCGTGTTGGAATTGAATCATATTGGTCATTTCTTCGTCTAAAGAGACCGCGCTCATTTGCTGACGGTTGATGTCAGCATCATTGAGCTGTGTTTCTGTATTAGACGCCAGGCGATTTGCCTCTTGAGCTTTGATCCCCAGCTCGCCAATCAAACCCGCATAATAATCTAACACACTAGTTTCTTTGCCATTAATGATCATTTTACCGGTTAAAACATTCGCTAATTTTGTAGCATTTGCATTATCGTTGGCTGCACCAGTCAGTGAGAAAGCAATGTTTGCGCCTTTAGAATCTATTATGCTGTCAGCAACTTTAATCTTGCCCGCTGCTCCCTTTGCAGGCTCAGTGTTACCGCCAGTAAAATCAAAAAAGTCCCCGCCTTGTTCACCGCTCTTGGTCAAACCATTTCTGTGCACTTCATTGAAAGCTTTCGCGAATTCAAGGGCCATATTGTCAAGGTCAGTTAGCATTTCAGGGTATATGCCCTTTTCTTCACCGTCTGCTGTTATATACCCGTAAGACTCTACAAATCCTAAAAGGGATCCCTTACTGCTGAATGACTCTACCTGTACAGCCGTATCTCCGATTGAAATACTTGATACTAACCCAGTTTCATTATCATAGTTGGCTGCAAGTTCTGAAACCGCGTAATTTTTACCGTCTAAAACAGTTCCCAGCGACTGTTTATTTTTATCAAGGATTTCAATTGATACAGTTCCCTCAGCAGAAGAAAGTGCATTCCCTCCTGATTTGTTGTAGCTGACTTTGATATCAACCATTGAGGATAATTTATCTATCAGCAAATCTCGCTGGTCATATAAGCCATTCGGAAGAAGCCCGACCGGTTCTACTTGTGCAATTTGCTTATTTAAACTGTTTAATTGAGAAAGCAGAGAATTAACATCCAACACAGTTGTATTTAGTTCTGCTTTTAAGTTCGATTGAACATTTGTAAGTGATTCAGAAATATAATTAAACGTTTCAGCTACAGCTTGTCCTTTTCGAGCAACAACAGAACGCGCACTGTCTTCATTAGTATTATTCGATAATTCCTGAAGGGAATTCCAAAACGAATTGAGCACACTGTTCAAGCCGCTGTCATCGGTCTCATTTAAAACGCCTTCCATTTGGGACAGAGCTTTGGCTTTCGTGTCATAGTATCCGGCACTGTTGTTTTGAAGGCGGTATTGGTAGTCAAGAAAGATATCTCTTATTCTCTCAACTGACTTCCCTTGAACACCCGTTCCCATTTGTCCCGCGGTTTTTTCTGCATTTTTTGATACAGCAGGGAAATAGTCAGTTGCCTCTAATGAGACTCGCTGTCTTGTATAACCATCAGTATTGGCATTTGCCACGTTATTTGCAGTAGTGCTTAACGCTGCTTGCTGAGCGCTTAACGCCCGCCTTGCAGTTTCAAGCCCCATAAAGGTAGATGTCATATTCTGAATTCCTTTCTGCTAAGCTTTTGAATCAAAAAGTTTCATTGGGCTGCTCTTTGGAAGCTCAGCTTTAATTGATTTGCTGTAATTGAAATTATTTTCCTTAGGAACCAGCATATCGTACGAAATAGAGATGAATTGCAGCGCGTCTCTCGTTAACTGCCTATTCATCTCATTCACTTCTTTCAGATGTCCGAGAACGTTAGAAAGAGCTTCGTATAATTGTTCCAGCTCTTCCTTTTCACTGCCTGAAGTTTTGGCGATACATGCGGAAATGGTGTTATTGTCGCTGTATCCGAGAAAGGCGGAAGTCGCCTTGATCCGGTCATCTTCTGTCTGCCCGATTGCTTGAATATACTTTTGTTCTTTTGTCAAAATGTTAGAAAGCTCTTTTGTTTTGCCGGCTTTGAGCGCTTCCGTCTTTTCCTCAGACAGCGTGAGCAGGTGCTCATGCAGAACGCAAAGTCGCTTCAATTGTTCAATAATTGGCTTTGCTGACATGGGCTTTCTCCTTTTTATTGCTTTTTATAAAAATCAATCATATTTTTTGCTATATGATTTGCGTCTACTTTGTATGACCCGTTTTCAATTTGCGCTTTAAGCTGCTCAATTTTTTCCTGGCGTGAACCAGTGACTGCGTCGGATGCATTTTGCAGTTCCTTAGCCTGTGATGAAATTTCAATTTTATCTTGAGGCTGTGCAGCAGTTTTTTGCACCGCTTGCTTTTCATAATTTTTTTGGTATGGATTAACGGATTGTGTTCCAAATTGATTGATTTTCATAGGATTCCTCTCGCTTTCCGTTGCAGTCTTTAAACAATCTAACCCTTTTATCGACTGCGGTTTCAGTTAGTTTAGGGAATCAGTTGTTTTTGGTATTATAGGCATAGTATGTGTCTTTTTTACTATTTTCCTTCTCTGTTTTCAGTGCGTCCTCGTGGTCCAAATGATCCATTTGAGCCTTTAAATCGGACTGACAAGCCTTGCAGAACTTGCCTTCCCGAATCGATGTCCCGCACCTTTCACATGGGTATGCCAAATTAGGGAGATGAGTGATTTGAATGCGTTTCTGCCTGATGAATTTCAATATCAGCTCTTCTTCTACACCTGTTTCCTCGGTTATCCGGCTCAAAGTCGATTGCCGGTTTTCCTGCTTCCTTAAAAACTTATATACAATCTCAAATGATGTTTCTTCTTCCTTAATACACGCCTGACATACGGTTTGCAGCTTTGTTTTTAAAAATAAAGCATTGCATTTCGGACAATTCGCCAGTTCTCCCATCTTTTTTCTCCTTATTCGATAATATGCCTGTGTTAATTTCTAGTGATTATATCGGCATAAAAACAGAATCATTTAGCTTCTGATTAAGGTAAAAGATGCCACTGAAGCGGCTTTTCCTTTCTCTAATAAACAGCGGGCTGCAAAATGCAAAGTGGCGCCTGTTGTATAAAGATCGTCTATTAAAATGATATTCATACCTTCGGCTGAGTTATTTTTTGTATCAAAAATACGCGCTGAAAGCAGGCGTTCTGTTTTCTTTTTCTTAGACTGTTTCTCATTATTCAGGCGGATGAGGGGATGGTGGATAGGCTGGTCTAAACATTCTGCTAGGAGCTGTGCCTGGTTAAATCCGCGCTCTTTTTCCCGTTCCTTGCTCAGCGGAATAGGAACAAGAACAAAATGCTTATCGGGGTAAACCTGTGAGAAGGTTGAAGAAAAATCACTTTTAAAAGCATTTATGATTTCTGCATCTCCTCTAAATTTAAAACGGGAGAGCGTTTCTTTCATCATATCATTATATGTGTAAACTGAACGGTTTTGGCGCAACAGCAAGCTGTCACTGACTCTTGATTTCCACGCCTCGCAATCCCTGCATACCGCATGAACGGATTGAGGCCTGCCGCACAGGGTGCAGATATGTCCTGTGATTTTCTTTAATTTGCTTCTGCAGGTATGGCAGACCTTTTCTTCAGGCTTTAATAAAAAAAGAGCTCTCCATGTAATAGCTTGAAAAAATGGTGAATCGCATAATAGACAGATCAGTTTATAAATGCCCCCTCCTGCTTCATTTGGCATAAATCGCTTGGACTCTCTGATACCACAGCAGCAGATTCAGCCAAAATGACAAGCATAGCCGTGTTTTTTTGTTTATCTACAAGCTCAGCTTTTGTATATGCGATCTTTTGAAGATCAGTGACGTAGGATGGTCTTACTTTGTTTAAAGAAAGTGCCAATACATCGTTTTTGCATACTTGGCAAGTGCAGATCATATGAAGCTGATCCATATATCGGTCGAGCAGTTCTTTCATTACGATTTCTTTTGAATTGACAAGCATTTTTACAGCTCCTCATCGTCGGTTATATGAGTATACTGTACCACGTTTTCAAATAATGGCTAGTCTGTTCATTCATTTTTTGCTGCCAAGGCATTCATTTCTTTTATATGCTTTCTTGCATCCAGCATACTCTTTGTTTTTCCGTAGTGAAAGAAAATGACATCACCGTCTGCATGCTCTTTATGCCGCCCGGTTCTTCCTGCGATTTGAACAAGTGCGCTTTCCGTAAAGATAGGCGATTCCGCCCCTAATACACCCGTTTGCACCTTGGGAATCGTGACGCCTCTTTCTAGTATTGTTGTTGTGATTAAGAGATCAAGCTGACCGTCTCTGAATTGCTGTACTTTCTCTTTTCTGTGTTTATCTTCCGCATGCACTGCCGCTGCTCGGCAATTAACATCTTTAAAGCATGCAACTGCCTTTTCCAGAACAGTAACGGAGGGAACAAACAAAAAAACAGGCCTCCCTTCTTCCTCCACATGAAACTCTATCCATCTTTTTACCGCTAGCGGGATTTTATTTCGGTATAATTTCTTTTTCCAGTTTCCACACCATAGAAAGCGCGGTTCGGGCAAAGGTTTCCGATGGTGTCTTGCTGGAATACGGACTGAATATAACTGTCCATTCAGTGTTTTTCTTTTTAATTCTTGAGGAGGTGTTGCACTTAAATAAACAAGGGTGCTGTTTTTCTTTCTAGCTTTTTGAACAGCGAACTGAAGTGTTTGATCAGCAGAATACGGAAACGCATCAACTTCATCAATGATTATAACGTCGAATGCCCCTTTATATCGCAAAAGCTGATGTGTGGTAGAAATCATAAGCGGAGATAAACAGCCTTTGTCATCACTTCCTCCGTAAAGTGCTGAAATGTCAGCACACTGAAAGGCAGCCTTGAGTCTAGGAGCAAGCTCTAATACTACATCGGTGCGGGGTGTCGCAATACATACACGCAACCCTTGATTTAACGCGGATTCTATACCGGGGAATAACATCTCTGTTTTGCCAGCGCCGCAAACAGCCCAAATGAGGAGCTCTTCTTTTTTTGATATTGCATCAATTAAGACATTGGCGGCTTTTTGTTGTCCGCTTGAAAGCTTGCCATCCCATGTCAGCTTTATTTGCGGCCAGTTTGGTTCATCCTCCTCTATCCACGAATATAAAGGAACATCCTCACTCACTCTGCCCATCATGACACAGGAACGGCAATATAGCTGATTCTTTCCAGATGAGAGATAAAAAGAAAAATACTGCTGATCATTTTGGCCGCACCTATTACACTTATATCCCCGTTTATTTATGGATATAGAGTTTTGGGCAGCGACATATCCATTTTCGATATGCCATTCAATCAACTTATCGGAAAATGGGAGTTCGGTTCTGAGCAAATGACGGCTTTGAAGCGTCTGCTGCAATTCTTTTGAAAAAGAAATGTTCTTTTCTGCTGGCACAATCAGCATAGCACCGCCTCCTTTCGAGACAGTATGCCTTAGTGAATATTTTCTGTCCAGCAATCAAAATAAGAATATAAAAAAATCTCCGCTGTTAAAACGGAGATTTTACGTTATTTAAAACACCAGCATATTCCTAGCGCACCCTCACCCAAATGAGTGCCGATTACCGCGCCAAAATAACTGTTATAAAATTCAACGTGAGGATATTTTGCAGAAAGCTCTTCAATGATTTTCGCTGCTTCTTCTTCTCGATTAGCGTGGATAACAGCAGCACGCATAGGCAATCCTTTACTCGCATCTTCGTCTATAAGCTCATAAATTCGCGAAATTGCTTTTTTACGTGTGCGAATCTTCTCAAAAGGCACAATTACCTTATTGTCAAAATGAAGAATAGGCTTTACCTTTAGAAGACTCCCAATGAAGGCTTGAGCGCTGCTTAATCGTCCGCCCCGCTGAAGATGGGCTAAATCATCTACCATAAAATACGCCCGAACTGTTTTTTTCATTTCTTCCAGTTCTTTTATGATATCTTCCGGCGATGATGCTCCATTTCTGATTAATTCAGCAGCTTTAAGAGCATAAAAGCCTTGAGCCAAACAGCTGATCTCTGAGTCAAATGGATACACTTCAATATTGTCAACCATTGTGTCAGCCGCTGCTGCACTGCTGAACGTTCCGCTGATCCCGCTGGAAAGATGGATACTGATGACCGCATCATAAGACTTGCCAAGCTCTTCATACAAAGCAACCAGCTCGCCGATTGACGGCTGAGAAGTCGTCGGAAGCTCGGTATGTTTTTTTACTTCATCGTAAAAGCTTTTCCAGTCCAGTTCGATTTCTTCACGATAAGTTTCTTCACCAAAAACAACCTGGAGAGAGATCATATGTATTTGATGTTGTTCACGCATTTCTTTCGGAATATATGCCGTGCTGTCTGTTACGACTGCAATATTCATAGCTTCGATACCTGCCTTATTGCTTTATAACTCTATTGTAAGGGAAACGGCAGCCTAAAAAAAGACCTGCCTAGTAAAAGGCAAGTCTCGTATTATACTATCTCATTTCTACCCAGCCATTTTTAATGGCGACCACAACGGCTTGCGTCCGGTCGTTTACATTCATTTTTTGCAAAATATTGCTCACATGGTTTTTAACGGTTTTCTCACTGATAAACAATGATTCACCAATACCGCGGTTGCTTTTTCCGTCTGCAAGCATCTGCAGCACTTCACATTCCCGCCGGGTTAAAATATGTAATGGTCTGCGGATTTCAGGGTAAACCTCATGCTGAGGATGTGCAGAAACTCCGCTTGTTGCAAGACGGCGGAATTCGTTAACGAGATTGTGAGTAACCTTCGGATGAAGGTAAGAACCGCCCTCGGCAACTACTTTAACCGCTTCGATTAATGTATCAGCATCCATCTCTTTCAGCAGATAACCTCTTGCGCCTGTTTTCAGGGCATGTGTTACATAATTTTCGTCATCGTGAATTGATAGAATAATTACTTTAGATTCGGGATACAGCTCTACAAGCTGTTTTGTAGCTTCCACACCATTTACGTTTGGCATATTGATATCCATGATCACAACATCAGGATGATAGTGCTCAACAATACGAGCCGCTTCGTCTCCGTCGTCACCTTCGGCTACCACTTCAAAGGTAGGTTCAAAATCCAATATCCGTTTAACACCTTCACGAAATAACTGATGGTCGTCGATAATAACAATGTTTACTTTAGTCACAAGCCACGCCTCCTTGTATTATTGTTCAATATACTCTAGCATTCGGTCAATATGCCTTTTGGCTCTATTTTACAAATCATAGTCAAAGAGATAACGGAACCTTAATCATAATAAATGTCCCAAGACCTATTTTCGAATCTATTGTCATGGTTCCTTCCAATAGATCTACTCTTTCTTTCATGCCCAGCAAGCCGAATGATTTGTTTTTCTTCTCTTTCGCTTCCTTCAAGTCGAACCCTTTTCCGTTATCTTTTATCATTAAAATCACAAAATCCTTTGTGATTTCAACTTTGACTGTGATTTCTTCAGATTCAGAATGCTTTAGCGCATTAGACACAGCTTCCTGTGCGAGCCTGAAGAGCGCAACTTCAAACTGAGGCGCAAGCCGCTGATCCTCTGTTTCA
>NZ_JAVAXX010000070.1:0-25775 GCF_042709275.1 Bacillus sp. LR_5
ATTGGCGAAAAATACTGCGATTAACTATAAAGATACACGTATCAATATTTTGGACACCCCTGGACACGCAGACTTTGGGGGAGAAGTAGAACGGATTATGAAAATGGTTGACGGCGTAGTGCTTGTCGTTGACGCATATGAAGGCTGTATGCCTCAAACTCGTTTTGTTCTGAAAAAAGCTCTTGAGCAAAACCTGAACCCTGTTGTTGTTGTAAACAAAATTGACCGTGACTTTGCTCGTCCAGAGGAAGTTATCGATGAAGTTCTGGATCTGTTCATTGAGCTTGATGCTAATGAAGAGCAGCTCGAGTTCCCAGTGGTATATGCTTCCGCGATTAATGGAACAGCGAGTCTTGATCCGAAACAACAGGATGAAAACATGGAAGCTTTATATGAAACCATTATTAAGCATGTTCCGGCACCTGTTGATAATGCAGAGGAGCCGCTTCAATTCCAAGTTGCCCTTCTTGACTACAACGACTATGTAGGCCGTATCGGAATCGGACGCGTATTCCGCGGCACAATGAAAGTCGGACAGCAGGTTTCTCTTATGAAGCTTGACGGAACTGCAAAGTCATTCCGTGTTACAAAGATTTTTGGTTTCCAAGGCTTAAAGCGTGTGGAAATTGAAGAAGCAAAAGCGGGAGACCTCGTTGCGGTTTCCGGGATGGAAGATATCAACGTTGGTGAAACGGTATGTCCTGTAGACCATCAAGATCCGCTTCCGGTGCTTCGCATTGATGAGCCGACACTTCAAATGACATTTGTCGTGAATAACAGTCCGTTTGCAGGCCGTGAAGGCAAATATGTAACAGCCCGCAAAATCGAAGAGCGTCTTCAATCACAGCTTCAGACGGATGTGAGCTTGCGTGTTGAGCCAACTGCTTCTCCTGATGCTTGGGTTGTTTCAGGACGCGGTGAGCTGCACTTGTCAATTTTAATTGAAAATATGCGTCGTGAGGGCTATGAGCTTCAAGTGTCAAAACCTGAAGTTATTATCAAAGAAATCGACGGCGTACGCTGTGAGCCTGTTGAACGTGTGCAAATTGATGTTCCTGAAGAGCATACTGGCTCTGTCATGGAATCAATGGGTGCCCGCAAAGGCGAAATGGTTGATATGATCAACAACGGAAACGGCCAAGTCCGTCTCATCTTTACAGTTCCTTCCCGCGGATTGATCGGTTACTCTACAGAATTCCTATCATTAACACGCGGATTCGGTATTTTGAACCATACGTTTGACAGCTACCAGCCGATGCAGGCAGGCCAAGTCGGAGGACGCCGTCAAGGTGTACTTGTGTCAATGGAAAACGGAAAAGCAACATCATACGGTATTCAAGGAATTGAAGACCGCGGTGTCATCTTCGTTGAGCCGGGTACTGAAGTATACGAAGGAATGATCGTTGGAGAGCATAACCGTGACAACGACCTTGTTGTTAACGTCAGCAAAATGAAACAGCAAACAAACGTCCGTTCTGCGACAAAGGATCAGACAACTACAATTAAAAAAGCGCGCATCATGTCTCTTGAGGAGTCTCTAGAGTACTTAAACGAAGATGAATATTGTGAAGTAACACCTGAATCCATCCGTTTAAGAAAGAAGATCCTCAATAAGAACGAACGTGAAAAAGCAGCTAAAAAGAAAAAAACAGCAGGATTGTCTTAATCTCGTGCAGAATTTGAAAAGATAGAACCCGTACGTTTACAGGGGAGGGAATCTTTTTGAATGACGTAAGCGAACGTCTGTCGTTCTTCGCCGCTCTATATCAAGTAGACCGGCAGCCTGCGGCAGGCATGTGGCTGCTGTACGGCACGATTTTTGTGTTGGCCGTTATTGTATTTAAGCTTGGATTTGCTAAACGGCTTCCTGTATTAAAATCTGCAGTGGTGTATGTATTTTTGGCTTTGGGCTGCACTGTTTTGACTTTTTTAGGGGTGTTTTTGCCCGTGGCAGAAGGATTGGTCGTCGCTGCGCTGATTTTAATCATTTACAAAATCCGGCTGTATCAGTCGAAAAAAGGACAGTCTGCAAAATCATAAAAGACTCAGCTGAAAGCTGAGTCTTTTTTGTGTTCTGTATGGTTAAGCGGCCGCTTTATTTTTTGACTTTTTCTTTTTTCTGCTGTCCCGGGTGAAAAGTAAATTTTCCCGTTTTCAGCCGTTCCTCTGTTTTTTTGGCAATCCGATCGTGGCATTCCTGGCACATATATGTATGGATCGGGCGGTTTCGAAGCCGTTTCGCGATCAGGGTATCATCATCAATTGTTTCAATTTTATCGCAAATAGAACATTTGACCCTCATCATATCACCTCTTTCACTAACATGTATTATAGCACGGATCAGAAGCTGTCCAAAATAAGAAAAAGCTAAAGCGCAAGGCTATAGCTTAGTCATTGTTGTTCTTTTTCATATGATGATCAGATTGATCGTTTTGCTCCTTCTCCATTTCCTGCTGCTGTTTTCTATTTAATTGGTCATTTTGCTGCTTTGTTTGCGGTTCGTCTTCATTGTCAATCACGTCGTTAGGCACTTCGGGAAGCACTCGGCCGACAATTGCAGCTAATTCATCCAGTATGCCTGTTACCGGATGGCCCTCGCTGATTTCTCTGCTCATCTCACGAAGGCGGCTGACCGTATCGGGATCAGCAATGACTACTGCGTTGGCGCCATATCGATCATTCTTTAGCGCCTGAGCTACAGAATATTTAATGGTTTCCACTTTGCTTCTGTCCAAAGTATCATCGACATCAATCCCAACAACAGCATAGCCTCCCAGCACAACGGCTGTTGCATCCTTGACGTCGGGGTTTTTTTCAGCAACGCTGACAAAATGCTTGGCAATATCCGTTCTTGTTCCATTGTCTTTTGTTTCTTGAGTTGTGTCCTTTACGTGAATCGGTTTAGTCTCCTGCTGTCTTGTTGATTCTTTTTCAACATTCTGGCCCTGTTTTCCTTGTTGATAGGCACAAGCGGACAGGATAAGTGTCAGCTGTATGATAATGAAAAGAATTCGCACTTGCGGGTTCCCTCCTTAAAATGCTTTCATTAATTTTATTGTTGAATTAACCTTCTATCTTTATGCACAAAAACATATATTTTAGCAGGCATTCACCTTTTTCATCAAAAGAGAAGCAGGAAGAACTTTGACCCTTATATCAGGAGGCTGAGACTTGAGTAAAATTTATGTGTTAGATACGAATGTGTTATTACAGGATCCTAACGCGATATTTTCTTTTGAAGAAAATGAGGTTGTCATCCCTGCTGTCGTTTTAGAAGAGGTTGATTCAAAAAAACGGTATATGGACGAAGTTGGGAGGAATGCAAGGCACGTATCTAAGCTAATCGATGCGCTAAGACAAAAGGGCAGGCTGCATGAGCATGTACCACTTGACACCGGCGGCACACTGAGAATTGAACTGAATCATCGTTCGTTTCACCAGCTGCAAGAGATCTTTATTGAAAAGACGAACGATAATCGCATATTAGCCGTTGCGAAAAACTTGAGCCTCGAGGAAGAAACAAAGGAAAATGGCAGGCCAGTTATCCTCGTCAGTAAGGATGTACTGGTCAGGGTTAAAGCCGACGCAATCGGACTGCTTGCTGAAGATTTCTTGAATGACCGGGTTGTAGACAATGATGAAATGTACAGCGGCTATAAAGATTTATATATCAGCCAGCAGCTGTTCAGCTCTTTTTACGGGAAAAATCAAATTTCAGTAAACGATGTGAAACAGCATGCGTTTTATCCGAATCAGTTTGCTTTAATGAAGGATGAGCTAGGAGGGTCCTCCTCGGCAGTCGGAATTGCAGACAAAACCGGAACGGTATTAAAAAGACTCGTATTTGATGATGAACATATATGGGGAATCAGGCCGAAAAATGTACAGCAGACAATGGCATTAGAGCTTTTGCTGCGGGAAGATATTCCGCTTGTCACCCTGATCGGCAAAGCGGGAACCGGCAAAACGCTCTTAGCTTTGGCGGCAGGGCTATTACAGACAGAAGACTTGGGAATATACAAAAAGCTGGTCGTCGCAAGGCCGATTGTTCCTGTTGGCAAGGACATCGGGTATTTGCCAGGCGAAAAAGAGGAAAAGCTAAAGCCTTGGATGCAGCCGATTTTTGACAACTTAGAGTTTCTGTTTAATGCGAAAAAACCAGGGGAGCTTGATGCTATTTTGGCGGGAATTGGCTCAATTCAGGTAGAGGCGCTGACTTATATCAGAGGGAGAAGCATTCCAGATCAATTTATCATCATTGATGAAGCGCAAAATTTGACCAGGCATGAGGTGAAAACTTTGCTGACGAGAGTCGGTGAAGGCAGTAAAATTGTCTTAATGGGTGACCCTGAACAAATTGATCACCCATATTTAGACAGTCTGAACAATGGTTTGGCCTATGTGGTTGAGCGGTTTAAAGGACAACCCATCTCAGGCAGCGTGAAGCTAATAAAAGGTGAGAGATCAGGTCTCGCCCAGCTCGCAGCTGATTTGCTGTAACATTTAAATGATTTCGATCTCTTTTACATCGGTAATCGGCTGTTTGTGATGGATCGGACCTTCAAAGTAAATATGCACGGGGCCGCCTTCTTGAATCGGCTTGCCTGCCTCACTGAAATGGACAATACTGTTCAGAGCGGTTTCCAGAGAAACGGCGGCCTTTCCCGAACTTGTGACAAATACACATTGCGTCGCAGAGCTGTTCGGCTCAGCATTCTTCAGGACAGTCCCAAGTCTCATTGCGAAACTGCCGTTCATCAGTTTTTGCTTCTCATATTGTTTTTCCGTCTTTAATGTAGGCGGCGCAATTCGCCCCTCTCTGATGACGCGTTCCGGATCAAGGTCGGATTCATCCCCGGCTGATTGTAAATATGTGTCTTGACTGTCCCCTTTGCGGTCAAACGAAAATTTGCGATCATCAAAAATCCATACGCTTGGATCAATGGTAATTGGATATGTAACATTGCCTTTTACTTGGATAACGCTCATGATATGACCCCCTTCTCTCAAAATTATAAAAGTTTTCGCATGAATTGTCACTTTGTGTACAAATTATGTGTATTGAAATGCTGAGGGAACGAGGGTGTTTGCATGGTATGCCGGCATAATGATGAGCTTGAAGCCTTAGTGAAAAAGGCGAAAAAAGTAACGGACAAGGGGGAGGTAGCCAGCTATATTCCCGCCTTGGCAAAAGCTGATAAACACGACCTGTCAGTGGCGATTTATTATTCCAATAATGTTTGTCTGTCAGCAGGTGACGTAGAAAAAACATTTACGCTTCAAAGTATATCGAAAGTCCTTTCCCTTGCTTTGGTGTTAATGGAATACGGCAAAGATAAGGTCTTCAGTTATGTTGGACAGGAGCCGACCGGTGATCCGTTTAACTCAATTATCAAGCTCGAAACGGTGAATCCGAGCAAGCCGTTAAACCCTATGATTAATGCCGGGGCATTGGTAGTGACAAGTCTGATAAGAGGAAGAACGGTGAAAGAGAGACTTGATTATTTGCTTTCTCTTATCAGAAGGCTGACAAACAACCAAGAGATTACATACTGCCGGGAAGTGGCTGAATCTGAATACAGCACTTCAATGATTAATCGGGCGATGTGTTATTATATGAAGCAGTACGGCATTTTTGAAGATGATGTAGAGGCAGTAATGGATTTATACACGAAGCAATGCGCGATTGAGATGAACAGCTTGGATTTAGCGAAAATCGGATCTGTATTTGCATTGAACGGCAGACATCCAGAGACTGGGGAGCAAGTCATCTCAAAAGATGTCGCTAGAATTTGCAAAACATTTATGGTGACGTGCGGAATGTATAATGCAAGCGGGGAATTCGCAATTAAGGTCGGAATTCCTGCGAAAAGCGGCGTATCCGGCGGGATTATGGGCATTTCGCCTTACGATTTCGGGATCGGCATATTCGGCCCCGCATTAGACGAAAAAGGGAACAGCATTGCAGGTGTAAAGCTTTTGGAAATAATGTCTGAGATGTACAGGCTGAGTATTTTTTAATTTATGTCATATGCTTAAATCCTCTTGCATTTTCTGTTGATACCCTTTATGATAAATAGAAGAATTAGGTACTCGCCTGGGGAACGGAGGGATACTTTTGGCTTCAGAGATGATAGTTGACCATCGGCAAAAAGCTTTTGAACTCTTAAAAGTGGACGCTGAGAAGATTTTGAAGCTGATCCGAGTACAAATGGATAACTTAACGATGCCTCAATGTCCTCTATATGAAGAGGTTTTAGATACTCAAATGTTCGGGCTTTCGAGGGAAATCGATTTTGCTGTCCGCCTGGGATTGGTTGATGAAAAAGACGGTAAAGACCTTTTATACACATTGGAACGCGAATTGTCTGCTTTACATGACGCGTTTACAGCTAAATAAATGATAAAACTCAAACTTATTAACAGTTTGGGTTTTTTTATAACCGCTATTTTTCTCTCATCTCATAAAAGACGGTCTTTTTTTACACATTCCTTCCGAATCGTATAGAGATTCTTCGTCTCGTTTGATAAATTGTAGTAAAATAAAAAAGATAAATACATAAAAACCATAGATAATGGAAGTTAGAAGCAGGGAAGAGGATGTTATGTTAAAAAAAATGCTAAAATCTTATGATTACTCACTGATATTCGCAATCGTTTTATTATGCGGATTCGGTTTAGTGATGGTATACAGCTCAAGCATGATTACGGCTGTCTCCCGGTATGGAGTAAGCAGTAATTTTTTCTTCATGCGGCAGCTGTTTGCTTTAATTGCGGGTGGCGCTCTATTTATTCTCATGGCGTTGTTTCCTTACAAAGCACTGGCCCATCAAAAGTTTCAGAAGGGAATACTGCTTGTATCTGTTCTTGCGCTTATCTCACTGTTTGTATTCGGGCATGTTGCCGGAAACGCGCAGAGCTGGTTTAAAATCGGCGGAATGAGTATTCAGCCGGGGGAGTTTGTGAAACTGGTCGTAATTTTATACCTTGCAGCCGTATATGCAAAAAAACAAAGTTATATCGACCATCTGTTAACGGGAGTAGCCCCTCCGGTAGTCATGACGCTTATAATTTGTGGGTTAATTGCCATGCAGCCAGATTTCGGTACAGCCATGATTATAGGGTTAATTGCGACGTGCATGATCTTGTGCTCCGGCTTCAGCGGAAAGACGCTGGTGAGGCTTGTGATACTGGGCGGAATTGTTTTCATTTTAGTCAGCCCTATTATCTATTTGAATCAGGACAAAATTTTAACTGAAGGCCGTTTAGCGCGTTTTGAGAGTCTTGAAGACCCATTTAAGTATGCAAATTCATCAGGTTTGCAAGTGATCAATTCTTATTATGCGATCAGCTCAGGCGGCATTTTCGGCCTGGGGCTCGGTGAAAGTATCCAAAAATACGGATATCTGCCTGAATCACACACTGACTTTATTATGGCTGTCATTGCTGAAGAGCTCGGCATTTTTGGGGTATTGTTTGTGATTTTCTTATTGGGTTTTGTCGTCATAAAAGGTTTTTATATTGCCAGAAAATGCGAGGACCCGTTTGGAAGTCTTCTGGCGATCGGCATTTCAAGCATGATTGCCATCCAGTCGTTTATTAACCTTGGCGGTGTCAGCGGATTAATTCCGATTACAGGGGTTACGCTACCATTTATCAGTTACGGGGGCTCTTCTTTGGTGCTGCTGCTGGGGAGTATGGGGATATTAGCGAATATCAGCATGTTTGTGAAATATTCAGAGAATAAGAAAAAGAAAGAGCCCTTGGCGCCGAAAGGAATGAAAAAGAAACAGCTCAAAAAAACTGTTTATCTGTAAAAAACAAGTGTGTACAGGGGAAGGATATTCCGCTATGATAGATTATATTCCATTCGGGTAAGGGGGAGAAAAGTTTGTCTCAGCAATCGATACAAAAAGTATTAGTAGCAAACAGGGGAGAAATTGCAATCCGAATATTCCGGGCGTGTACCGAGTTGAATATTCGTACAGTTGCGGTCTATTCAAAAGAAGATTCCGGTTCCTACCATCGGTACAAAGCGGATGAAGCATACTTGGTCGGTGAAGGGAAAAAACCGATTGATGCTTACCTGGATATTGAAGGTATCATTGATATTGCGAAAAGAAACAAAGTCGATGCAATTCATCCGGGATACGGTTTCTTATCTGAAAATATTCATTTTGCGAGACGATGTGAAGAAGAAGGCATCGTATTCATAGGGCCAAAATCCGAGCATCTCGATATGTTTGGTGACAAGGTAAAAGCGCGTGAGCAGGCAGAAAAAGCGGGAATCCCCGTGATTCCGGGAAGCGACGGTCCTGCCGAAACGCTTGAAGCCGTCGAACAATTTGGACAAGCTAACGGTTATCCGATCATCATTAAAGCCTCGCTTGGCGGCGGCGGCCGCGGTATGCGGATTGTCAGATCTGAAAGTGAAGTCAAAGAAGCATATGAGCGTGCTAAATCAGAGGCGAAAGCAGCCTTTGGTAATGATGAAGTTTATGTAGAAAAATTAATTGAGAATCCGAAACATATTGAGGTTCAGGTCATTGGAGACAAGCAGGGAAATGTCGTCCATCTTTTTGAGAGGGATTGTTCCGTTCAAAGACGCCATCAAAAGGTCATTGAAGTGGCGCCGAGTGTCTCGCTGTCACCTGAATTAAGGGATCAAATTTGTGAGGCGGCAGTTGCGCTTGCTAAAAATGTAAACTATATAAATGCGGGGACGGTCGAATTCCTTGTTGCAAACAACGAGTTCTACTTTATTGAAGTAAATCCTCGCGTACAAGTTGAACACACGATAACAGAAATGATTACTGGTGTCGATATTGTTCAAACTCAGATCCTTGTTGCCCAAGGGCATAGCCTTCACAGCAAAAAAGTAAATATTCCTGAGCAAAAGGACATTTTTACAATCGGCTATGCCATTCAGTCACGGGTTACGACTGAGGATCCGCAAAATGACTTCATGCCTGATACAGGAAAAATCATGGCTTACCGCTCAGGCGGCGGTTTTGGTGTCCGTCTTGATACCGGAAACAGCTTCCAGGGCGCCGTGATCACACCATACTATGATTCACTTCTCGTTAAGCTTTCAACTTGGGCTTTAACGTTTGAACAGGCAGCTGCCAAAATGGTACGAAACCTTCAGGAGTTTAGAATCAGAGGCATAAAAACGAACATTCCGTTCCTTGAGAACGTTGCAAAACATGAGAAGTTCCTGACAGGGCAATATGATACGTCTTTCATTGATACAACGCCTGAATTATTTAAATTCCCTAAACAAAAAGACCGCGGAACGAAAATGCTCACTTACATCGGCAATGTGACAGTGAACGGCTTCCCTGGAATCGGGAAAAAAGAAAAACCGGCGTTTGACAAACCGTTAAGCGTAAAGGTAGACGTTGATCAGCAGCCTGCCAGAGGAACAAAGCAAATTCTTGATGAAAAAGGTGCAGAAGGGCTTGCAAATTGGGTTAAGGAGCAGAAATCTGTCCTTTTAACTGATACGACATTCAGGGATGCCCACCAATCGTTATTGGCAACTAGAATCAGATCGCATGATTTGAAAAAAATCGCAAATCCGACGGCTGCGTTATGGCCTGAACTATTCAGTATGGAAATGTGGGGAGGCGCGACCTTCGATGTAGCCTACCGATTCCTGAAAGAAGATCCGTGGAAGCGTTTGGAAGATCTTCGCAAAGAAGTGCCGAATACCTTATTCCAGATGCTGCTTCGCTCATCAAATGCGGTCGGCTATACGAATTATCCGGACAATGTGATTAAAGAATTTGTGAAGCAATCAGCTCAATCCGGTATTGATGTGTTTCGTATTTTCGACAGCTTAAACTGGGTAAAAGGGATGACGTTAGCCATTGATGCTGTTAGGGATACCGGCAAAGTGGCAGAAGCTGCGATTTGTTATACGGGAGATATCCTTGACAAGAACCGGACGAAGTACGACCTTGCATATTATACATCGATGGCGAAGGAGCTTGAGGCGGCCGGAGCCCATATTCTCGGGATTAAAGATATGGCAGGGCTGTTAAAACCGCAGGCTGCATATGAACTCGTTTCTGCGTTGAAAGAAACGATCGACATTCCGGTTCACCTTCATACACATGATACGAGCGGAAACGGTATTTATATGTATGCGAAAGCTGTTGAAGCCGGCGTTGATATCATAGACGTGGCGGTCAGCTCAATGGCGGGATTAACGTCACAGCCTAGCGCGAGCGGATTTTATCATGCGATGGAAGGCAACGACCGCCGTCCGGAAATGAATGTCCAAGGCGTTGAATTGCTGTCCCAATATTGGGAGTCGGTGCGTAAATATTATAGTGAATTTGAAAGCGGAATGAAGTCTCCGCATACTGAAATTTATGAACACGAAATGCCAGGGGGCCAATACAGCAACCTGCAGCAGCAGGCCAAGGGAGTAGGCCTTGGCGACCGATGGAACGAAGTCAAGGAAATGTACAGACGCGTGAACGATATGTTCGGTGACATCGTCAAGGTAACGCCTTCCTCAAAAGTTGTCGGAGATATGGCACTTTACATGGTGCAAAACAATCTGACTGAAAAAGACGTTTATGAAAAAGGCGAATCTTTAGATTTCCCTGATTCTGTCGTGGAGCTTTTTAAAGGAAATATCGGCCAGCCTCATGGCGGATTCCCGGAAAAACTGCAAAAGCTAATCTTAAAAGGGCAGGAGCCGATTACAGTCAGACCGGGCGAACTGCTTGAGCCGGTGTCATTTGAAGCGATCAAACAGGAATTTAAAGAGCAGCATAACTTGGAAATTTCAGATCAGGATGCTGTGGCATATGCCCTTTATCCTAAAGTCTTCACTGATTATGTGAAAACGACAGAAAGCTATGGAGACATCTCGGTATTAGATACACCGACATTCTTCTACGGTATGACATTGGGTGAAGAGATAGAAGTTGAAATTGAGCGCGGCAAAACGCTGATCGTTAAGCTGATTTCAATCGGTGAGCCTCAGCCTGATGCCACCCGCGTCGTTTATTTCGAACTCAACGGGCAGCCGCGTGAAGTAGTCATTAAAGATGAAAGCATTAAGTCTTCCGTTCAGGAAAGGCTGAAAGCAGACCGGACAAATCCAAGCCACATCGCAGCTTCCATGCCTGGAACCGTTATTAAGGTATTGGCTGAAGCAGGCACAAAAGTCAATAAAGGTGATCATTTGATGATTAATGAAGCGATGAAAATGGAAACAACGGTTCAGGCGCCTTTCTCAGGAACAATCAAGCAGGTTCATGTGAAAAATGGTGAGCCGATCCAAACGGGAGATCTGCTTCTCGAAATTGAAAAAGCATAAAAAAAACAAGAGTGTATATCAATGATATACACTCTTGTTTTTTTATAGAAAATGTGGAGTGAAACAGATGGTTAGAAGAGATATAAGGGGACTTCAGAGATTATAGAGTACTGTCACAAGCCCAAAATAAAAAGAGGTATACCACCAATTTTTTAGATGCTTTGTAGTAGTCCATGCATATTTCTTTAAGCACTATCTGATTTTCCAATGGCCAAAAGGCTTTAATACTTATGTTCGCGGACTATAGATGCATATGAAATTTCTATAATCACGATGAGAAAGGGGACAGACCGAAGTGAGCCGCTCACTGATCATCAAGTTCAGTGAAGGCTGGCCATTGAAACAATAAAGCACCAAAACAAGACATGAAAAAGACCAAAGCCGTCTAAGGCTTTGGTCTTGAGTCCTTATGATTGCCTGGATTCATAACGGAAACGAGCAATCAATAATAAGAAGTAGCATAGAACGCCAAACAGACAGGCAATAAAGAACGAGTGGGCAAGTGCAAAACCCAGAGCGAGTTCAGTGTATACGATCATAATACCGGACAGTGCCTGTAATGTAATGAAAATAAGACATGAGATCCATCCCCAAAAGATCTGTTTTTGATCTTTATAGGAGATAATAGCATGAACAGCGGCAACAATAATCCATACAAATAACAGTAAGGCTGCTGCTCTGTGGCCCATTTGCACCCATTCATGGAATTGGGTCGGAAGTCCATTGTTCAGCGGGCTGCACAGCGGCACATCAGGACATGCCAGGCTTGATTCAGTGTGTCTTACATATGCGCCTGTATACACAACGATATAGGAATATATCAAAATTCCTATCATGTGAAATTGCATCTTTTTGCCGATTTGAAGCGGCTTAACCAGTGTTCTGACTGATTTATCAGCTTCAAATATGAGCAATGTCAAAATAAGCACTGAAGCAAAAGAAATTAATGATATGCCGAAGTGAAGCGCCATAATCAGCGCGTTCGAACCGAATACGACAGCCAATGCGCCAAGCAATGCCTGAAGAAATAAAAAGATAATTGACATGATCGCGAGAAACGTTGTTTCACGGAAAATCGGCGTGATTTTTCTCCATGACCAAAACGCAAGGCTTAGCACAAGGACAATAGAGATTCCGCTTGCGAATCGGTGGCTCCATTCAATAATTGAAGCCGGATTCAGTTCAGGGAAAAAACGGCCGTGACACAGCGGCCACTGTCTGCCGCATCCTTGGCCGGAACCTGTTTTTGTAACGAGGGCACCCCCGATTAAAACAATTAGCATGACAAATGTCGTCAGAACACCGAGAGCTTTTAATGCTTTATTCATACAATATTCACCTTCTTAACATACTGCTGCAATTTTATATACGTTCCAAGTGTAAGCGAATATGTGTTTTGTGGCAATTCCCAGAGCCTTTTGTTCACAAAAATATAATAGAATGACGGCTTCTGGAAAATGTACACTTGATTATTCATGCCGGGTCTGATAGAAATAAGGTAAACGCAATGCCGATTTGGAGATTGCCTTCATCTTTGGTAAAATTCATAAAAAGTTCACAAATAAATTCCTGTTTGTCGTTTAATATTTAATAGGATGTTTTTTTACAAGATGTTATCTTGTATGATAGAGTTGCAGGTTATTTTATTCTCCTGCGTTAGGTTTGTAAGGGAGGTTTACGTTATGGCTAACTCCAGAATCTTAAATGATACAGCTATAGACGGACAAATTGAAGAAACAACGGCATGGAAAGATTTTCTGTCCCTTATTAAAATAGGGATCGTCAATTCTAACCTCATCACGACTTTCACTGGAATGTGGCTTGCACTGCATATATCCGGTTTAAGTTTTTTAGGCAATATAAACACCGTTCTTCTTACGTTAATCGGGTCTTCACTGATTATTGCGGGCTCCTGCGCGATCAATAACTGGTATGACCGGGACATTGACCATCTTATGGAGCGTACGAAAGTAAGACCGACGGTTACGGGTAAAATTCAGCCGAGTCAGGCGTTATGGTCTGGAATTTTGCTGGTTGCTTTAGGATTGATCATGCTGCTGATGACAACTGTCATGGCTGCTGTTATCGGTTTTATCGGAGTCTTTACGTATGTTGTATTGTACACAATGTGGACGAAACGCCGCTATACGATTAACACAGTAGTAGGAAGCGTTTCCGGTGCAGTGCCGCCGCTTATTGGATGGACGGCAGTGGAAGGGAATATCGGTGTCGTAGCATGGGTGTTATTCATGATTTTATTTATTTGGCAGATTCCTCACTTCTTAGCATTGGCTATTAAGAAAACTGAGGATTACAGAGCTGCAAATATTCCGATGCTTCCTGTCGTATACGGTTTTGAAGTGACAAAAAGACAAATTATTGTGTGGGTTGCGTGCCTGATGCCGCTTCCGTTTTTCCTTGGTAGCCTGGGTCTTCCGATTGTCATTCTCGGCTTGCTGTTAAATATCGGCTGGCTGATTCTTGGCTTAATGGGATTCCGCTCCAAGAATATCATGAAGTGGGCAACGCAGATGTTCGTTTACTCGCTTAACTACATGACAATCTATTTCGTTGCCATGGTTGTCTTGACGCTTTTCTAAAAAATAGATATGATGCTTGTTTTATCGCTTCAAAATAAACGATGACAACTAGTAAATGCCGCCTTGACCTCTTGTTTAATCAGGCGGCTTTACTTTTATACATAGATGGCATTTTGAGTAAAAAAACTCATAATTTAAGAGAAGAGGAAATGTAAGTGCTTTATTGGTGATAGGTTGGATGGCGGTAGATTTCGATCTGCTTTCCGCCTTTGTATTGACCAGAAAAGGGGTTGGGTGAAATGGTAAAGCATTGGCGTCTTATTTTATTATTAGCCTTAGGGCCGCTTCTATTAAGCGGATGTGGAAAACCTTTTTTATCCACGCTCAAGCCTGCTGGCGAGGTGGCTGATAAACAGTATGACCTGACAGTGCTCAGCACATTGATTATGGTGGTTGTTGTTGCAGTAGTATCTGTTATCTTCTTTTATGTGATTGTGAGATTTAGAAGATCACGGGTCGGTGAGAACACGATACCGAAACAGGTAGAGGGGAATAAATTTTTAGAAATCACATGGACCGTGATCCCGATTTTGCTGCTCATTATTCTTGTGATTCCTGTTGTATTATATACGCTGGAGCTAGCGGACACATCACCAATGGATAAAAAAGGCCGCAAAGCTGAGGATGCTCTTGTAGTCAATGTTAGGGCAAATTTATACTGGTGGGAGTTTGAGTACCCTGATTACGGCATTATCACAAGCCAGGAGCTGATTGTACCGACAGATCAGCGTGTATATTTTAATTTAAAAGCCTCTGATGTAAAACATTCCTTCTGGATTCCTTCAGTTGGAGGAAAACTTGATACGAATACGGATAATGAAAATAAGTTCTTCCTGACATTTGATTCAAAACGAAGCAAAGAGGCAGGAGATATGTTTTTTGGGAAGTGTGCAGAGCTTTGCGGCCCTTCACATGCGCTGATGGATTTTAAGGTGAAGACAATGTCTGCAAAGGAATTTCAGGGTTGGACAAAAGAAATGAAAAACTATAAATCTACAGCAGAGAGCGATTTGGCTAAGCAGGGTGAAGAACTGTTTAAAGAGAAAAACTGCCTGAGCTGCCATGCGGTAGAGCCGAATGATAAGCGTGCAGAAGCCGCTAGAACGGCACCTAACTTGGCGACCTTCGGTGAAAGGACAAAAGTGGCAGGGGTGAAAGAGGCCAACAAAGAAAATGTGAAGGCTTGGCTGAAGGACCCTGACAGCATAAAGCCGGGGAACAAAATGACAGGCACATATCCAAAGCTCTCAGACAGCGAAACAAATGCGCTTTATGAATACTTAAAAGGCTTAAAAGCGGAAAGCAAGTAGGGAAGAAAGGGAGATATTGGGGGAGGTCACATATGTTGAATGCGCTTACAGAAAAGCGGACGCGCGGATCTATGCTTTGGGATTATTTGACGACGGTGGACCATAAAAAAATCGCGATTCTTTATTTAGTGGCAGGGGGATTCTTCTTTCTTGTCGGGGGAATTGAAGCGATGTTTATCAGAATTCAGCTTGCAAAGCCGGAAAATGCGTTTCTCAGTGCTCAAGCGTACAATGAAGTAATGACTATGCACGGAACGACGATGATCTTTCTGGCTGCGATGCCGCTCTTATTTGCCTTGATGAATGCGGTTGTGCCTTTGCAGATCGGGGCTCGGGACGTTTCGTTTCCATTTTTAAACGCGCTTGGTTTTTGGCTCTTCTTTTTCGGGGGCATTTTCTTAAATCTAAGCTGGTTTTTGGGCGGAGCGCCAGATGCGGGCTGGACATCATATGCCTCACTTTCGCTTCATTCTAAAGGGCACGGCATAGACTTTTTCGTCCTCGGACTCCAAATATCGGGGCTCGGGACGCTGATAGCCGGGATTAACTTTTTGGCCACGATTATCAACATGAGGGCTCCGGGCATGACGTATATGAGGCTGCCTTTGTTTACATGGACGACATTTGTGGCCTCGGCATTGATTTTGTTCGCGTTTCCGCCGCTTACGGTTGGATTGGCTCTCATGATGCTGGATCGGCTGTTCGGAACCAATTTCTTTAATCCGGAGCTTGGCGGAAATACGGTCATTTGGGAACATTTATTTTGGATCTTCGGCCACCCGGAGGTTTATATCCTAATTTTGCCTGCATTCGGCATTTTTTCTGAGGTCATCCCTGTGTTCGCCAGAAAGCGTTTGTTTGGCTATTCTTCAATGGTTTTTGCAATCGTGCTCATCGGCTTTCTGGGCTTTATGGTTTGGGTGCACCACATGTTCACGACTGGTCTCGGCCCGATTGCAAATGCGATTTTTGCGGTTGCAACAATGGCTATCGCGATTCCGACCGGGATTAAGATTTTTAACTGGCTGTTGACGATTTGGGGAGGAAATGTGAAGTATACAACCGCTATGCTGTATGCTGTCTCATTTATTCCATCCTTTGTGCTCGGCGGTGTGACGGGAGTCATGCTGGCAGCAGCAGCAGCTGATTATCAGTTCCATGATACGTATTTTGTGGTTGCGCACTTCCACTACGTCATTATTGGCGGTGTTGTATTCGGCCTTTTAGCCGGTGTTCATTTCTGGTGGCCGAAAATGTTCGGTAAAATTCTGCATGAAACGATGGGGAAAATTTCATTTGTATTGTTTTTTATCGGCTTTCACCTCACGTTTTTCATTCAGCATTTTGTCGGCTTAATGGGGATGCCGCGCCGGGTTTATACGTTTTTGCCAGGACAGGGTCTGGAAACCGGCAACTTGATCAGTACAATCGGGGCGTTTTTTATGGCGGCAGCTGTTATTCTTCTGCTGGTCAATGTCATATGGACATCGGTAAAAGGTGAATATGTAGGTGCTGATCCATGGCATGACGGACGTACGCTGGAATGGACCGTTTCTTCACCGCCGCCGGAGTATAACTTTAAACAGCTTCCTTTTGTCAGAGGACTTGATCCGTTTTGGATTGAGAAGCAGGCAGGGCACAAATCAATGACGCCGGCGGAACCGGTTGATGATATTCATATGCCAAACGGCTCGATCCTGCCGCTCGTCATTTCCTTCGGCCTTTTTGTCGCAGCGTTCGGGCTGCTGTACAGAAGTGATTACGCTTGGGGCCTGCCGGTGATCTTTATCGGGCTCGGCATCACATTTATTACGATGCTGCTTCGTTCAGTAATTGATGATCACGGCTATCATATTCATAAAGAGGAACTGCCGAACGATGATAAAGGGGTGAAGGCATAATGCAAGTTCAAGAAAAATTCACCGCAGAAACCTTTCCAGCTTCTCCTGAAAAAGTAACCCTGGAAGGGAAAAATAAATTTTTAGGCTTTTGGCTTTTTCTTGGCGGAGAGACTGTTCTGTTTGCGTCTCTCTTCGCCACGTTTCTTGCGCTTCGGAATTCAAATGCCGGTGATCCGCCTACGACGGAAATGTTCGATGTGACACTTGTATTCATTGCCACAATGCTTCTATTAACGAGCAGTTTAACGAGTGTGTACGCGATGTACCACATGAAGAACTTTTCCTTCGGCAAGATGCAGCTTTGGCTGGGAATTACGATTTTATTGGGGGCGGGCTTTTTAGGACTGGAAATCTATGAGTTCAAGCATTACACCCATGAATTTGGCTTTACCATCACAAGCTCTGCCCTCGGTTCTGCATTTTACACGCTTGTCGGTACACACGGCGCCCACGTGGCATTTGGGCTTATGTGGATCAGCACGCTTATGATCCGCAATGCCAAGAGAGGGCTGAATCTGTATACGGCGCCTAAGTTTTACGTTGCCAGCCTTTATTGGCACTTTATTGATGTCGTGTGGGTCTTCATCTTTACCGTTGTATATTTAATGGGGATGGTGGGATAAACATGGTCGATAAAAAAAGCAGAGGGCATATCAATAGCGACCTTGAATTTAAGAAAAAAAAGCATGCCCGGGAGATGAAATATCAAGTCCTGTCTTTTGGTTTAATGATCGGTCTTACGATTGTTGCATTTCTGACTGTGGCCACGGACGGTGTCGGCAGCTGGTTTACGATTCCTTTCATTATTTTGCTAGCTGCAATTCAAGTCATTTTTCAGCTGTATTATTTCATGCATATGAATCAGAAAGGGCATGAGGCGCCGGCACTGTTTTTGTATTCAGGGGTGTTTGTCGCGTTTATCACTGTGCTTGCGTTTGTGACAATTATATGGTGGTAATTTGAAACAGCCGCCGGAGGTGAAGAAATGAATCAGTTGGAGATATTCGGGTTTCGCGCGATGTGGAGCCCTTATCTTTTTTGTATCCTGTTAGGCATTACGGCGCTGTATCTCTATTTTTACAGGCGAATGTCTTCAAAGCCAAATCGAATAACTGGTAAAGAGATGGTGTGCTTTCTGTCGGCGATGCTGTTTTTATATGCAGCCGAGGGAAGCCCGGTTGATCTGCTCGGACATATTATGTTCAGCGCACATATGGTGCAGATGGCCGTCCTGTATTTGGTTGTCCCGCCGCTGTTAATCGCGGGAATTCCTGCATGGCTCTGGGAAAAAATCATTTTCAGGCCTTCAATCAAACCGGTTTTTTCCTTTTTTACGACGCCTTTAATTGCTTTGCTTTTGTTTAACGGCATTTTTTCTTTATATCATGTACCGCTTATATTTGATACTGTCAAAACGGATCCGTTTTACCATACATTAATCACTTGGCTTATCTTTGTGCTTGCGTTCTTCATGTGGTGGCCGCTTGTTCATAAGGTTGAGCGTCTACGGCAGCTCAGCGGCTTGATGAAGCTGGGTTATATTATGGCGGACGGTATGCTGCTCACACCTGCTTGCGCCTTGATCATGTTCAGCGGTGCACCGTTATACGCCACCTATACAGATCCGGCTGTATGGGCTGAGGCAATGAGGCTTTGTGTGCCAGCGGATATGATGGGGCAGGTCCCATTAACAGGGCCAGAGATGTTGAATACACTGCCTTTGTTAGAGGATCAGCAGCTCGGAGCAGTCATGATGAAAATCATTCAGGAAATTGTGTACGGTACTTTTTTGGCCATTATTTTTTTCCAATGGGTGAAGAAAGAAAGGGAAAAGGACGGGCAGGAGGAGCCGCCGTATATTCAGCAGACGATATCATAAAAGGTACAGCGAAATATGCTGTACCTTTTCGTTACATTTGAACTGTTTTTAACATGTCGGCTATGTCCTGAATCAGTGCCTTGCTTTTTGTCACAACCTGTACGGGAAACTCTTCCGTTTCTCCATATTCTACTCCATGAGGGTAGTAATGCTTTCCTAGGAGAGGGGACATTAATTGAATCACGGCGCGCCCGCTTCCGACATCGCCTTCTGCCGCAATACCTTGTAGCCGCAGGTAAAACGTACCCTCAATCGTCGAAAACTTCTTGTCATAGGTGACTCTCTCGTAATCCCATTGACCCGCTCTGATAAGACCTTTGCTTTCCATTAAGTCGTCTAGCCAGCTGAGCTCAGCCTTAACCCCTTCAAGTCCGCTTTCAGTAAACTTCAACACTGACCCCTCCTTATAAAAATTACCTTTCCTGACAATCATAGTATGAAAGCGTTAAACTTTCAATGAATCTTCTTCTTTTGAAAGTATGCAAAAATTAAATTTTGACGACAATAGCACTAGACTAAAGGAGGTTAAACGGATGACAAAAATAAAAGATCTGATGACAGCCGACTTGCAATATTGCACGGTATTAGATAATGTATATGAAGCTGCAGTAAAGATGAAGGACGCAAATGTAGGAGCGATACCGGTAGTTGATGAGGACGGGGAAACATTGGTCGGCATCGTAACCGACCGCGATCTCGTATTAAGAGGAATCGCCATCAAAAAACCGAACTCGCAAAAAATCACTGACGCGATGACTGAAAAACCTGTCAGTGTGGAGGAAGATGCTTCAGTCGATGAGGTTCTTCATTTGATGGCATCGCATCAGCTCAGAAGGATACCAGTTACAAAAAATAAAAAACTGACTGGAATTGTCACGCTTGGTGATCTTTCTTTATCTGAGCAAACGAATGAACGTGCCGGCAGCGCCTTATCGGATATTTCCGAAGGGGATAATAGAGAAGAAGGCTTTTTTCATTAACACATAAATCTTTGACATGTTAAATAGGCTGTATTGTAATGGGATGTAAACAAGAGATTGTGAATCGCCACGGGGGTGATAGATTGAAAAATATATTGAGAGCAATGGTTATCCTTTTGATTATCTGCGGAACTTATGTTCTGTTTATTCAATATGGATCTGTTCCTGAAAAGAAATCAAATGACAGCGAGCCTCAGGTGTCGAATGAGGAAGCGCAAAGCGGCAAACGAATACATATGCCGACTTCAGGGTTATTGTCCTTCATGGGCAAGCCCGCCGATGAAGTAACGAAAAAGCTTGGGGAACCTGAACGTATTGACCCTTCGGCTTATGATTACGATTGGTGGGTATACAATCAAGGTAAGGATCAATATATCCAAATCGGGGTATTAAACAATAAAGTGGTCACATTATTCGCGTCGGGTAATGATATTAACGCCAAGCCTTTCAAAATTGGAGAATCAACTGGCGAAGTATTTAAGACCACCCAGGTGGCACCATTTGTGAATGTAGAGTATAAAGGAAATTCCTATCGGTTTGAATTTTCTGAAGAAGATATCAATACAAGACCGACTGTAAAGGTAGGAAAGATGTATGTCCAGCTGTATATGGACAAATTTGAGGGGAAGCTATCCAGCATTAGGGCGTTTGATGCGCAAACCTTTGTAAAGCAAAGACCTTATGAGGTAGTGTACCGCGGGGAATTAATTAAACCGAAAGCCGTTTCAGATGAGAAATGGAAAAAGATCCAAACAACGAGCGAAAAGCAAATCCTTGATTTGACGAATGTCATACGCGTTAAACATGGACTTGCGAAGCTTGAATGGGATCAGCCAACGGCGGAGGTGGCGTTTGGACATAGTGAGGATATGAAGGAAAATAATTATTTCTCCCATGTCTCTAAAAAATACGGCTCGCTGAAAGACCGCTTAGAAGAAGGGCATGTTGACTTTCAGCAAGCGGGAGAAAATATCGCATACAATTATGTGGACGGTCCGGCCGCTGTAGAAGGCTGGCTGAATAGCGAAGGCCATCGAAAAGCGTTGCTGAATTCAGATTATACGCATCTTGGTGTCGGAGTAGACCGGAAATATTACACCCAAAATTTTATTAAGCGATGGTAATGAAAGCCGCGGACGAATGGTTCCCGGCTTTTTCTATTTCCATACAAGCTGGTCTGAATGAATGTGCTAATAGCTTACAGATAAGGCCGTTTCCCATTCCTTCAGTCAGGCTTTTTCACCAGTGTATAGGGATATCGCTAAAAATTCATTTGGGAATGAATATAGGCGAACACAATGCCCGACAAAACGATACATTGTAGTAGGTAACGATTTTCGGAGGGGGTGAGGATTGTGGCGAATCAACATGCCAATCATTCAATCAATGACTTTAAACAATTCGTCAAAAAGCATCCCAAGCTGATAAAAGAAGTGCGCAAAGAACAAAGAAGCTGGCAGGACGTATATGAAAATTGGGTCCTCTTCGGGGAGAGCGATCCGATTTGGGATCCGTATCGGGAACCGGAAGAAGCTTCTGAAGCTGTGCCTGAAACACCGCAAAAAAATGATTTTGTCTCGAAAATGGTGACAGCGGTGAAAAAGATGGATGTCAATCAAATGAACGAACAAATCAATAAAATGAGCCAGTCGATCTCATCGTTGCAAAGCCTTCTTAATACATTTTCCGGAAGCGGACAGAAGCATTCTCAGCCAGGCTCTGGACAGCATCCTTTTTCTTTTCGAAAGGATTAAAAAAGGGGAGCTCATATGCGCAAAGAGGTTCAGGAATATATTTTAGCAAACGAAGAACGGAAACGATTCATCAGAGAACAGCCGATATGGTACCGCAGGCTTTCAAGAAAACCGGATGATCTGTCCTCCTTTCAGCTTGAAATGATGAATTTTTATGAAAAAACCATTCCGCATCGGGTGAATCAGTTTACGAACGGGATTCAAATGGCGCAAATGATGATGCAAATGTTTCAAGCGATGCGGACAAAAGATTAAAAGGCCCCGAAAAAGGGTCTTTTTTCATGCGGACATAAGGTTTTGTATACGGCTGCGGTTAAGCATTTTCCAATTGGCTGGTTTCATGGTAAACTAACAACTGGAGGTGCATGTTATGTATGCGACGATGGAATCCGTGCGGCTTCAAAGTGAAGCTCAGCAGCTTGCCGAGATGATTCTGCAGTCGGAGACGGCTGAGAACTACCGCAATTGTTACAAGCGTCTCCAGGAAGATGAAGAGGCAGGTCGGATTATTCGTTCTTTTATCAAAATAAAAGAGCAGTATGAGGATGTACAGCGTTTTGGCAAATATCATCCTGACTATAGAGAAATATCCCGGAAAATGAGGGAGATCAAACGTGAGCTGGACCTGAACGACAAGGTGGCTGACTTCAAGAGAGCTGAAAATGAGCTCCAGTCCATTCTTGATGAGGTCAGCGTTGAGATTGGGACAGCTGTTTCGGAGCATGTGAAAGTTCCGACTGGGAACCCTTATTTTGACGGTTTGTCTTCATGCGGAGGCGGCTGCGGTTCAGGCGGAAGCTGCGGATGTAAAGTGTCCTGACGAGACTGGCCGTCTCGTCTTTTACATATAAGAGAAAACAGGCAGGTGATTGTATTGGAGAATAGGCGCCAGGGCATGGTTGTGTATCTGCACTCCCTAAAGCAAAGCAAAATGCTGAGGAAGTTCGGGAATGTGCACTATGTATCAAAACGATTAAAATATGTCGTACTGTACTGTGATATGGACCAAATTCAAAAAACAATGGACAAGATTGCGTCTTACTCATTTGTGAAAAAAGTGGAGCCTTCTTATAAACCGTTTTTAAAATTGGAATTCGAGTCAAAGCTTGATAAGGCAAAAGAATACGATTATAAAATCGGCATATAGCTATAAAAAAATCCCCGCAGGCATCTGCGGGGTCCTTCTATTCCTTAATATGTTAAGGAGAAGGCAAAGGGAGAGGAGAAACCGGAGGAAGAACTTATGGGGAAACGTAAGTCTTCTCCGCGGTTGGCAACAACATCCTCTAGATGCTGTTGCTTATAGTATGGACAAGGATCATGCTGCCTATACACCTGTTTACCAAGATTAGCGTTCATTGTTTGGAAGAATGCTTTATGTTAAGATAGGATTGATTTTTTTCTATGTACATAGCGGCGTCCGGCCGAATAAAGAAACAAAATAGCTTTTAGAAAAAGTGGTGTGGAACATGAGAGTAATTTCTGGATCAAAAAAAGGCCGTTCACTAAAGGCTGTACCCGGAACATCAACAAGACCGACAACCGACAAAGTGAAGGAATCCATTTTCAATATGATCGGCCCTTATTTTGACGGGGGCAGGGGACTTGACTTATTCGCAGGGAGCGGAGGTCTTGGAATCGAAGCGCTTTCACGCGGGTTTGAGCATTGTATATTCGTTGACCGTGATTTTAAAGCGATTCAAACGGTAAAATCTAATTTGAAAACGCTGGAGCTTACAAAACATGCACAGGTATACCGCAATGATGCGGAACGTGCTTTGCACGCTGCTGCTAAAAGAGAAACCGGCTTTCGCGGCATTTTTCTCGATCCGCCGTATAAGGAACAAAAGCTGAAAGCACTTTTAACGCTGATTGACGAATATCAAATGCTGGAAGAAAACGGCTTTATCGTCGCTGAGCATGACAGAGAGGTCGAGCTTCCCGAAACCGTAGGAGATCTTGTGATGACAAGAAAAGAAACCTATGGGCTTACAGGTGTGGCGATTTATAAAAAGAGGGGGTAGTGAGGTGGCGAGTATAGCTGTCTGTCCCGGCAGTTTTGATCCGGTGACCTACGGGCATCTGGACATCATCAAACGCGGGGCGCATATTTTTGAACAAGTGTATGTATGTGTGCTGAATAATTCTTCAAAAAAGCCTTTGTTCAGTGTGGAAGAACGGTGTGAGCTTCTGAGAGAAGTGACAAAAGACATTCCGAACATAACAGTTGAAACATCGCAAGGCCTGTTAATTGATTATGCAAAAAGAAAAAATGCGAAAGCGATTTTAAGAGGCTTGAGAGCTGTATCTGATTTTGAATACGAGATGCAGGGGACGTCAGTAAACCGTGTGCTTGATGAATCCATCGAGACATTTTTTATGATGACAAACAATCAATATTCGTTTCTAAGTTCAAGCATCGTAAAAGAAGTGGCGAGATACAACGGCTCGGTATCAGAGTTTGTACCGCCGGAAGTAGAGCTGGCGCTTCAGCAAAAATTCAGACAAGGATGAGGGTTTTGACTCATCCTTTTTTTGTTCCGTTTGTCAGTCTGTAAGAAAAAATGATAATGTACGTAAACAGCGCGCATAGTGTGACAGCAGGTCCGATCTGCACAAGCAGATTCCAGCCATTTATAAAGGCAGTTGGCATGTCACTGCTGTTAAGAGATTTAAATACATACTGATATGGATCATGCCATGCCGTGTAAAGAGGTTTCCATAAAAGCATGACGAAGACAGCGGCATAAACGCCCTGCAGCAAACGTGCGATAAAGAATGGTTTAAATCTAATGTCGGTTTCCGATAAAATACCTGCCACCTGAGCTTGTACGGAAAAGCCGCTAAACCCAAGAATAAAGCTGACGATAATGGCTTTTTGCAGAAGAGAAACATCTGTCTCGCTGACAAGCTTGCTGCCTAATGTAATTTCAAACATCCCTGATAAAAGCGGAATGTCCAATTGAGTCGGAAGCTGAAACAAAGTCAGTGCTCCTTTTGTGAAAACAGACAAAACATCAGTCAGCTGGACCACTGACAACAGCCGATTGAAGACAGAAAATAAAATAATAAAGCCGCCTACCATAAGAAGCGTTTGAACAGAAGACGTCACGGCGTCGCCTAAAATTTTACCTAAGGGCCGTTTTTCTGCAAGTCTGGCGGTATGAAGAGCGTGTAAAGCATCTTTGACTGAAGGGAAAGGTATCGTTTTCTTTCTTCTGAGATGCTGCTCTTCCTTGCGGCCATAGGAGCGCATTGTTAAACCGACGGCAAGATTCCCCAAATAGTGTGCAGAAGCTAATAAAATGCCTAGTGATGCGTTTTGAAAGAAACCGACGGCAACAGCGCCGAAAATAAAGAGCGGGTTTGAAGAATTGGTAAACGACGCGAGCCGTTCTGCCTCTACTCTTGAAATCTGATTTTCCTGCCGCAGACGGGCAGTGAGTTTTGCGCCCGCTGGGTTTCCTGATGCCATTCCCATAGCAAGAACGAAGCCGCCGACACCCGGCACGCGAAAGATCGGCCGCATAAAAGGCTCAAGCAAAACACCGACAAACCGCACAATGCCAAAGCCGATTAAGAGTTCGGACAGAATAAAAAATGGCAGCAATGACGGAAACACAACCTCCCACCACATAGACAGCCCGGTTTTAGAGGCTTCGAATGAGGCCTGTGGATGTGAGATGACAGTCGCTGTTAAAAAAATAAAAAATGAGGCAATCAAAAGTGTATTAATCTTCGACAAGTTCATTCTTACCTCCCCGATGCTAAAAATGCCCAATGACATGTATATCATGATAAAATAATGTATGATGTAAAACGGCCAAGCAGTACCTGTCCTCTTGATTCTTTGTACTAATATACGAGCATAGGGGTTCAGTTTAGACCATAGAATTCGGTATACAGGGAATTCAGGCAGGAGGTTAACGCATTGGCCAAACCTAAAATCGGGTTAGCGTTAGGATCGGGAGGGGCCAGAGGGCTGGCTCATCTCGGTGTGCTTTCCAGTATGT
>NZ_JAVAXX010000071.1:0-25726 GCF_042709275.1 Bacillus sp. LR_5
TTTAAAACCGGAGCGATCAGCTCCGGTTTTATTATTCGTGATCTATGACTTCTGTGAAAATCGAGGTGGTTAAATTGTTGTACAAGCCCGTTAGTCTGTTTCTTTTCTTTCTTTTTCTAGCTGTGGCCATTCATACAAATGCTGTTCAATCAGCGGATGAAGCGATAAGCAAGGCAGCTGTTTTGATCCGTCAGCCATGGCTTAATGATGTCATGACAGGGATAACACATCTTGGTGCTTCTTCTATTCTGCTCCCTCTTATCGTGATCATTGGAGCGGGTCTGTTTTTTTACAGAAAAACATGGGACGGCCTTTTGATGCTCTTGGTATTCGGTGCGGATCGGCTGTTAAACAAAGTCTTAAAAGAATGGATCGAACGAGTGAGGCCTGATTTTGCACCACTGGTTCATGAATCATCCTTCAGCTTTCCGAGCGGCCATTCCATGAATGCTGCCTGTGTCTATCCTGTCATTGCCTACTTTTTAGTGAAACACCTCCCATTTTTGTCCAAACATAAAAAAATAGTATATACCATAGCCGGTTTAATTACAGTTTTGGTCGGCATAAGCAGAGTCTATCTTGGGGTTCATTTTGTAACCGACGTGTTAGGAGGCTTTAGTCTTGGTTTGCTGCTGTTTTTCCTAGTAAAAGGTTTTGACGAAAAGATGGAGCGGTTTCGACAAAAATAGAGAGAGGAAAACGTGACAAAAACGCCAATATGTTAAAGAAATAAAAGGGAGGGGATCTTGATGATGTTATCCGTGTTTAAAAAGAAGTCTTGTTCCTATGACGTGACAATATTTCAGACACCCCGGTTTGGCGAAAAAAAGGGCTACAGAGCCGTCTATCGAACTGAACTCAACGGGAGCGATCATCAAGACGTACTGAAAAGAGCATTCTCTTTATTTAATGTATTTGACACCGTTCCAAGTGATTATGATGCGAGATTTATGGCCACAGGGGACGTGATTTTGATTGATGAAGGCAGAAAAGGGAAAACATATTACAAGCTGCTTCCTGCCGGATGGAGGAAAATTAATCGTTTAATTGTACAAACGACATAATGAAAAGAAAACTGCGGATTTCCGCAGTTTTCTGCAGTTTAAGGCTTGCGTTTGGCCGCGGAATACTCTTTCCCGTGCGCCTCTTCAGCTGCAATTACATCTTTTGCGGGTATATGATTGTTCTTTTTTTGGCCGGTGATCCGGTTGCGCTGTTTTTTACCCATGTCTCATCCCTCCTTCCTGCGGTTAGGTTTTCAAATAAACACCTCGATTATCCCGTTTTTCTCAGGAAGTGCCCAAACGGCCTTGGAACATTTCTTTTTTCGCCAGATTCCTTTATAATCAATGCTGAAGTTTGTCACACCATGACATTCGTTGTAAAATGAACGGACTGGATGATAATTTAGATTTACAGGAGGATATGAGATGAGTGTACATATAGGTGCTGAAAAAGGACAGATTGCGGACACAGTGCTTTTGCCGGGAGATCCTCTCAGAGCAAAATTTATTGCTGAAACGTATCTTGAAAATGTAGAATGCTACAATGAAGTCAGAGGCATGTATGGATTTACGGGTACATATAAAGGCAAAAAAATCTCCGTGCAAGGCACGGGAATGGGCGTTCCGTCTATTTCAATTTATGTGAATGAATTAATTCAAAGCTATGACGTGCAAAATCTAATAAGAGTAGGTTCTTGCGGCGCTATCCGTAAAGATGTCAAAGTGCGAGACGTCATTTTGGCGATGACCTCCTCAACTGATTCACAAATGAACAGAGTCGCTTTCGGAAGCATTGATTTTGCGCCTTGCGCAGATTTCGAGCTTTTAAAAAATGCCTATGATGCTGCAAAAGATAAAGGCGTCCCGGTGGCGGTAGGAAGCGTATTTACAGCTGACCAGTTCTACAACGACGATTCGCAAATCGAAAAGCTTGCAAAATACGGTGTGCTGGGCGTTGAAATGGAAACAACTGCATTGTATACATTAGCAGCGAAGCACGGAAGAAAAGCGCTGTCAATCCTCACCGTGAGTGATCACGTATTAACAGGAGAAGAAACAACAGCGGAAGAGCGTCAAACTACTTTTCATGATATGATAGAAGTGGCTTTACATTCCGTATCACAATAAAATAAATCAAGAGGCGTGCTGGGTGCCGGCAGCCTCTTCTTTGTGAATGCGGAAACGATTGATAAAAGGAAGGTAATGTAATATGAAAAAGTCCGGTAAATGGTTCTCACTGGCTGCCGCTCTGAGTGTAACGGCAATAGTCGGAGCCGGCTGCAGCATGTCGAATGGAGATGCTCAAAAGGATACGAAAACCACAGCAGAAACAAAGCAAACAGAACAACAAACAACTGACAGCAAAAAAACAAACACTCAAGACAGTGAGTTTTCATTGGAAAGCAAATATTTCAATGATACTAAAAAAGTAGACGGTCTGGAAACCATTCAAAATCCAGAAAATATACTCGCGCTTGTCAATAAACAATACGCACTGCCCGGAAACTATGAACCTGGCGATCTAGTCATACCTGATGTAGAGTTTTCTTTTGAAGAAAAGATTCAAAAGCGTTACATCAGAAAGGAAGCGGCCGACGCATTAAAAACGATGTTCGATGCTGCGAAAAAGGAAGGCTATGAATTGGCAGCTGTCTCGGGGTACCGTTCGTACGATAGACAGAAAGTCATTTTTGACAATGAAGTAAGCCTAAAAGGGGAAAAGAAGGCAAAGGAAGCGGTCGCTTACCCGGGTGAAAGCGAGCACCAAACAGGCCTTGCGATGGACATTTCGAGCCGGAGCAATGGCTTTGAGCTAAATGAAGCGTTCGGAAGCACGGCCGACGGAAAATGGGTACAGGACAATGCTTATAAATATGGCTTTATCATTCGCTATCCGAAAAATAAAGAGGATATCACGAAATATGAATATGAGCCATGGCACCTGCGTTATGTAGGCAAAAAGGCCGCAAAGGTCATGCAAGATAATGATTTAACGCTCGAAGAATACTTTGAAAAAGTGAAGAAAATCTAAAAGAGAAAGCCCGCTTACAATTGATAAGCGGGCTTCATTGTGTCTGGTGAATCTAGCAATTGATCAGATATTTATTCTACGCTTACCAGAAGAATAAACCAGCCAGAGCCACTCCTGCAATTAAACCGAGGGAAATACCATAAGCTGCTCCATATCCCCAATAACCGCCCCAATATCCGTAACCGAAGCCTCTTGGCCCTGCGCCGGTCGGAGCTATATAAACTTTGTCTCTTGTGACACGGGTAATTCTGCCGACGTGAACTCTTCCGCCCCTCTCTGTAATTCTGACGACTTTACCTTGATGGTTTCGGCAAAGATGGTAATATCTCTCCAATATTGTTTCCCTCCTAAACTGACTTTCTATCAGCATATGATAGATAGGGAAAAAAGGTTGGACGAAAACAGGGGGCGATACGCCGTTTTACTTATACGCGATAAAGATACAATGACCCATATACTCACTATATATCTGCATGAGTTCATAATGTGTTTGAAGCGTATCGTAATAAATAGGAGCAATCGTTTGCGATAAATCCATTTCTGTCGTTGGCTCAAATTCCATGTCATCCGGAAGAAGTGTTATCGCTTTAGTACTTTGAAAGCCATAAGACTTCAAGTTTTTATGCCACTCGGTTTCTTCATGTAAACAAGTAAAACCGTAGAAATCCATCATTTGCTGTTTTTCTGCAGGGGGCATCGGTTTTTTTAAAGCTGCTTCTATACCAATCAGCATCCCGCCGGGCTTCAATACTCTTGAAATTTCTTGAAGTGAGGATGTCAGATGGGAAAAACTGAGGACCGATTCTGACAGGACGCAGGAAAAGGACTCAGAAGAAAACGGGAGGTGTGCCAGCTCCGCCTGATATGCAGGGATGGCAAGCCCTTCATTTGCAAATCTTTTTTTTGCTTTCTCAAGCATGATAGGGTCTTTATCAACGACTGTTACAGGATACAGCAAATGTCCTAAATAAGCCGCAGTTTGGCCTGTTCCGCATCCGGCATCAAGAATCGGCTGATTCGGGGAGGGCGCAGCCTTTTGCAAGACCGCTTTTGAAAAAGCGAGCCCACCTGGATGTGCTCCTGCGACACCGAATAAGGACAGCATTTCTAAATATCGGCTCAATATCAAATCCTCCTTTTTCTTTATCATATGTCGTATAGAGACATAGGTTTATGAAAAGCGAAAGAAGGGCGTTTCTCTTTCATTTCTGCTCCGAGTTGACGAATAAGTATTCGTCCATGATAATATTGTAAGAAGAAAAAGGTGGTGTTTAATTGAAACGGCAATTAAAACTGTTTTTTATTGTGCTGATCACTGCGGTTGTCGCTTCGGCGCTTACTTTATTTATTACGGGCAATTCCAGCATCCTAGGCCAAACATCAGCAAGCATGGGAGACAGCAAGTTCGACAAATTAAATAAAGCGTATGAGCAAATCAAAAGTGATTATTACCAAAAAACAGATGATGACAAATTAGTAGACGGAGCAATTAAAGGAATGATTCAGTCTCTGGATGATCCGTATTCCACATATATGGATCAAGAGGCAGCAAAATCATTCGACGAGACGATTTCTGCATCCTTTGAAGGAATCGGAGCCCAAGTAGAGGAGAAAGACGGAGAAATCCTTATTGTGTCGCCAATTAAAGGTTCACCTGCTGAAAAAGCCGGAATCAAACCGAAGGACCAAATCCTAAAGGTGAACGGAAAAAGCGTTAAAGGCATGAATGTAAATGAAGCCGTCGCTTTAATCCGAGGCAAAAAGGGCACAAAAGTGAAGCTTGAGCTGAACAGAGCGGGAGTTGGAAATATCGATCTTTCCATTAAGCGCGATACCATTCCTGTAGAAACCGTCTATTCCGAGATGAAAGACAACAACATCGGCGAAATCCAAATCACTTCTTTCTCTGAAACAACTGCTAAAGAGCTGACAGATGCGATTGACAGTTTAGAGAAAAAAGGCGCCAAAGGCTATATTTTAGACTTGAGGGGCAACCCGGGCGGCTTAATGGACCAGGCGATTACGATGAGCAACCTGTTTATTGATAAAGGGAAAAACATCATGCAGGTTGAATACAAAAACGGTTCAAAAGAAGTCATGAAGGCCGAAAAAGATCGAAAAGTGACCAAGCCGACTGTTGTTTTAGTAAATGACGGCACAGCCAGCGCCGCGGAAATTATGGCCGCTGCCCTTCATGAATCGTCAGGCATACCGTTAATCGGCGAAACGACATTTGGCAAAGGCACGGTTCAAACAGCAAAAGAATATGATGATGGCTCTACCGTCAAACTGACAGTCGCCAAATGGCTGACTGCCGACGGTGAATGGATTCACAAAAAAGGCATCAAGCCTCAAGTGAAAGCAGAGCTGCCTGATTACGCGAAGCTGCCGTATTTGGACGCGGATAAAACGTACAAATCAGGTGATTCAGGCACAAACGTCAAAGTAGCTCAGAAAATGTTCAAAGCACTTGGCTACAAGGTAAAGGTTAACAGTACGTATGACCAGGATTTTGTATCTGTGGTTAAACAGTTCCAGAAAAAAGAGAAGCTGAAAGAAACAGGTGTACTGACTGGTGATACAACAACGAAATTAATGACAGAACTTCAAAAGAAGCTCGCAAATAATGATACGCAAATGGAGAAGGCAATTGAAACACTGAAAAAAGAAATGTAAAAAAACCATACGCGGCTACCGCGTATGGTTTTTTTATGCACCCTTTTGATTCGGGTCAGCGTCTTGTTTTTTACCAAATAAACCTTCAATGACAGGATTGGATCCTGCCTTCTTGACGAACAGCGGATTCAGAATAACCACAGCGATGATGTTGGCGGCCAATCCCCAGAACCCTTCATAAATGCCATGTGCGGATTGAGTGGTATACACAATAAACGTTACTGCAAGGCCGACTAATAATCCGATAACCGTCGCTTCTTTCGTTTGATGCTTCCAGAATAGGCTGACAGCAATTGCCGGGAAGATTTGCACCATGCCGGATACACCTAATAGCTGAAGTGTCACTAAGGCAGTCGGGAACAGCATTCCAAACAGAAGCGCAAGGCCGATGACAACAAACACCATTGAACGTGTGATAAGGGTCAGCTTGCTTTGAGACACATTCGGATGAATCAAATCGCGGTACAAGTTATTGGCGAACAAATTTGATGCCCCGATTGCCATGATGGAACAAGGAATCAAAGAAGCAAGAGCGATCGTGGCATATGCAAAACCTTGTGCCACGCCGCCGTATGATGTTTGAATCAAATGCAGCAGCGCCAGTCTTGGGTTTGTATCTTCCGGCAGGACAAGAAAGGCGATAAAGCCAAGAAAAATGACCAAAATTAACACAATGTTATAAAGCGGCAAAAACATGCTGTTTTTTCTTACTGCATCGGCGCTTTTCGCTGTGAAAACTCCTGTAGCGGCATGTGCCCACATAAAAAGCGCCAGGGCGGAAACAATAGATGCTGTGATAAACCAAGGAATGCCTTTTGGCCCTTCTGCCGGTATCGTCAGCATTTGCGGCGCTTCCTTCACTAACGTGTCAATCATTGGTGTCCAGCCGTTAAAATGAATGAGAGGGAGGGACACCACCATAAACAGCATAATAACCCATACTAAAATGTCTTTAATGATGGCTGTAAAGGTAGGCCCTTTAATCCCGCTGAAAAACGTGTAAAGAGCAACAAGAATAAATGAGATGATGACAACGAATTTTACGTTAATATACCCGGTGCCGGCAACTTGGAGCGTATCTTGAATGCCGCTCAGCTGAAGGCATATGTACGGAATAAGCATGAGCACACCGACGATGGCAACAAGGCTTGCTAAAAGCTTACTGTCAAAACGTTCCCGTGCGTAATCTGCGAGTGTTGTTAATTTGTGAATTTTCGCAACTTTCCAAAGTTTCGGCAGGAAGAAGTAGGCGATAAAGTAGGCCAAGACAGAATAAGGAATGGCGAAAAATGCAACACTTCCGCCTGTAAAAGCAGTACTGGTTAACCCTAAGAAAGTATAGGCCGTATAGAGGTCGGCGCCTACTAAAAACCAGACGAGAAGACCGCCGAAGCGTCTGCCGCCGACAGACCATTCTTCCACCGAAGTGCGTGAGGATTTGTCTCTTCCGGCGAGAAACCCGATACAGACAACAGTTAAAACGATAATAGCTGTAATGAGAAGTGCAGTCAGATTCCCTTGCATTATTCAAGTCCTCCATCTTTTTTTTGCATCTGGTAAATGCCAAACGAGCATAACGGCGTAATGATAATCCACAGCAGCAGCCAAAAGTGGAAAAACGGAAGGCCGAAAATAATCGGTTCAATTCGATTCACAAGCGGCAATAGCGCAAGCTGAACGAATGGCAAAAGAATGAGAATAACAATAAGTGCTTTTTTAACCATTTACTTTCCTCCTGAATCATGATAATGCTCACTATAATAGCAGTTGTAAGAAAAGATCACAAGATAATTATTAGAAAAAAATGATTTTTTCAATTATTTAATCAAAACACATGGTTTGCATCCTCTTCAATAAAGGTTTAAAATAATAAATATCTTGAAATCGAGATAAATAGGAGTGGGAAAATGAAAACAGAAGGATTGCACCATGTCACAGCATTTGCCAGAGATCCGCAAGAAAACTTGCGATTTTATACAGAAGTGCTCGGGCTGCGGCTTGTTAAAAAAACAGTAAACTTTGATGATCCCGGAACGTATCATTTTTACTTCGGGAATCAAAATGGAGATCCCGGTACAATTATGACCTTTTTTCCGTTCCAAGGAAGCGGACAGGGAACGGTAGGCAAAGGCCAAGCGGGCCGGGTGTACTTTTCAGTTCCTAAGGGCTCCCTGACTTTTTGGAAGGAACGTCTTGAGAAAAACGGGTTGAACTTAGAGGAGAAAACGTTATTCGGTGAAAAGGGTCTTATTTTTGATGATACGGAAGACCTTCCGCTAGCGATTATGGAGGATGCGAAAAGCGGGAAAAGCGAGTGGACGCCTGACGGCATTTCACAATATGAAGCGATTACGGGAATGAAAGGCGTGCTGCTGTATTCCTATGACCCGCAGGCGACCATTCAATTGTTAACGGAAAGCTTTGGATACACCAAAGCGGCGGAAGAAGGCCAGATTGTCAGATTGACATCCTCAGCGACCATTGGTGGCGTCATTGACGTGCATCTACACCCTGAAAAAAGAGGGGGAGGAGGTTATGGCACGGTACACCATGTAGCGTTTCGGACAACAAAAGAGGAACAGGCGAATTGGCTGCCGATTATTGCGGAAAACCATCTTCCTTCGTCAGAAATCCTTGACAGAGAATACTTTACATCCATTTATTTCAGGGAAAAAGGCGGTATCTTATTTGAAATCGCCACAGATGAACCTGGCTTTATGACAGATGAAACGTTTGATGAGCTGGGAACCTCATTAAAACTGCCTGAATGGCTGGAGAAACATAGACAACAAATTACAGACATTTTGCCTGAACTTTAGAAAGGGGATTTTACAATGAAGTATATTTATGAAAAAGGGACATCTGACAATGTGCTTTTGCTGTTACATGGCACTGGCGGAAATGAACACGATCTGCTTTCATTAGGACGGTTTATAGACCCTCATGCCCATTTGCTTGGTGTTAGAGGATCGGTGCTTGAAAATGGAATGCCGCGATTTTTCAAACGCCTGAGTGAAGGTGTCTTTGATGAAAAGGATCTCGTGGAGCGCACAAGGGAATTGAAAAATTTTATCGATGAGGCTGCAGAAACGCATCAATTTGACCGCGGCCGAGTGATTGCGGTCGGTTATTCAAACGGCGCAAATATTGCGGCAAGCCTTCTTTTCCATTATAAAGATGTTTTAAAAGGGGCTATTCTGCATCATCCGATGGTTCCGATTCGCGGTATCAAGCTACCTGATATGACTGGACTCCCTGTTTTTATCGGTGCCGGGAAATACGACCCTCTCTGCACGAAGGAAGAATCAGAAGAGCTTCACCGCTATTTACGTGACAGCGGGGCATCAGCCTCCGTTTACTGGCAGGATGGGGGCCATCAGCTGACTCAGCATGAAGCTGAACAGGCTCGTGAATGGTACAAAGATGCGATTGTTTAAAAAAACCTTAGTCCGTAATTCGGACTAAGGTTTTTTCATATCCTTACAGCCAAGTTGACACTTTTGAAAGCGGTAAGCGATTGCTTTGATGAGCAGGTTTCACTGCTTTTCCGATTGAAATAAGCATAACCGGTACATAGCGCTCACTGATATCAAATTGCTTTTGGAACTGCTCTTTGTTAAATCCGCCGATTGCGCAAGTGTCATAACCTTTTGCTTTTGCGGCAATCATAAGCTGCATAGCTGCTAAAGAAGCATTTAAGAAAGCGGAATCACGTGCGAATTGCTCGCTTTGGTAGGCACCGTTGATTTGGCCGAGCAATGTTTGTTTGATTTCATCTGTAATATAGCCTTGGCTTGCTAATTCAGCGTAAACTTCTTCACCGTTTTCATTTGCTTTTAAATCGCCTAAAATGGCAACAACAGCAGAAGACTCAACGATTTGTTTTTGATTATACGCTATAGGAAGAAGCGTTGCTTTTGATTCATCGCTGTGAAATACAGTGAAATGCCAATGCTGAAGGTTCCAAGCTGAAGGCGCTTTAACGGCAAGGTCCAATAGCTCGGTAAGCTCCTCTTTAGAGATCGGGGCATTTGTATCATATTCCTTTACAGATGCACGTGCTTTCAAAACATCCAGAGTATTCGTCATAGTGTTTCCTCCTTCGGATAAACGTGGTATGATAATAGAAAAGTTAGAAGCTTACTAAATGTAACTTGAAAGATTATTGTAATGGATCATTGAATACATGTCAATCAATAGATGAAGGGATGAGGACTTGTGGGAAATACAATGTGCCCTAAAATGGAATCCGCTTTCTCATTGTTGGGAAAACGATGGAACGGTCTGATCATCCATGTGCTTATGGATGGGCCGAAACGGTTTAAAGAGATAACGGAAACAATTCCGATGATCAGCCAAAAAATGCTCGCAGAGCGCCTTAAGGAGCTTGAACAAAACGAGATCGTCGAACGGCAGGTTCTCCCTGAAACGCCGGTCAAAGTCATCTACACGCTGACTGAAAAAGGAACAGCGCTTCAAGCTGTATTCCAAGAGATGCAGGCATGGGCCGACCAATTTTGCGAGCCCGGTGACACAGTGTGCGAAGAAGAGAAATAAGGAAAGGGCTCGGGGAACGAGCCTTTGTTTCAATGATAAAGTCATGTAAGGGGTGGTTCATACCGTTTACATGACTTTTTATATTTGTCAGAATGAATTCTGAAATTTTATATTTAAACCCGGTCAGCTTCCATTGGAATTACATTGGCATCGAAACTGGATGTAAAAAAGGAGATCTAGGCTCTATCCACCAAATTTGGATCACTCCGTTATACTTCGTCTTGCTGGCTGTTTTCGTTCTGATGATTTCCGCTTTTGTCAAAAAGAAATGAGAGAATAAAAGAGAGAGCCTCTGCTGAAGCTCTCTCTTTTACTATGTTTCATTATTTTATAGTTTTCCATTCAAAAATTGCGCCTCACCGAGTCCGAAACTCCAGTCTGCGTCACCATTCTCGGTAATGGAAACCATTAGGTCTTCTGGGGAAATACCGCATTCTGCTTCTAGCTTTTCAGCCAGCAGGGCATACAATTTTTCCTTTTGGCTTTCTGTTCTTGTTTTGCTTGTCATACTGATGATGACTAGATCTTTGCTTCTTTGAAACCCTAATCCTGTATCCTGGATAATAAGCTCATTTTCCGGATGCTGATGGACAATTTGATAACGGTCTCTTTCCGGAACACCAAACGCTTCGACCATTGCTTGGTGGGCAGTATCTAATAACAATTGCAGTGATTTTTCGTCACGGCCTTCAATTAAATCGAAACGTAATAATGGCATGTGAATTCCTCCTCTTGTGAAGTTGTAATCCGTTTGTTTTCACATTGTGATTTGCTTTCAGACAATAAATAGATTTAGATTGGCTGCTTACTTGATAAAAAACATAACACATAACCAAAAGTTAATCAACATATAACTAAAAATATTTAGACAGGCGATAGGTAATCGAGAAAAACTCATAAAACAATTGACAGTCCTAGATTAGGAGATTAGTATGAATATACTAGTTAACCAAAAGATGACAATTATATAACCAAGACGTTTTTTTAGTTATTGGTGAAAACGTTTTCTTTTTAAAGTGCCGAAACATTGTCATGATATTCATTTTTAAAACACATTTGGTGGAGGGGTACCATGCCGATTTTAATTGTTGCTGTCGGAGTGCTGATTCTGTTATTTCTCATTATTAAAGTAAAATTAAATACCTTTGTCTCACTGATTGTCGTTTCATTTTTAGTAGCCATCGGACTTGGAATGGATATCAATAAAATTGTTCTTTCAATTGAGACTGGAATTGGCGGGCAGCTGGGGCATTTAGCTTTAGTGTTTGGACTTGGCGCGATGCTTGGGAGGCTTGTCTCTGATGCTGGGGGCGGCTACCGGATTGCCATTACGCTGATTGACAAATTCGGGAGGAAACGAATACAGGCGGCGGTTGTAGTTGCCTCTTTTATCATCGGTATTGCGCTGTTTTTTGAAGTGGGTCTTGTTCTGTTGATACCGATTGTTTACGCGATTGCTAAAGAATTAAAAATGCCTTTTCTGTATCTGGGAATCCCGATGGCCGCCGCCTTAAATGTTACTCACGGATTTTTGCCCCCGCATCCTGCTCCAACTGCTATCTCAGTTGCATACGGTGCTCATATTGGCCAGGTGCTGCTTTTTGGAATCATCATCGCTGTTCCGACAACTGTGATTGCCGGGCCTTTATTTAATAAATTTGCGATGAAACGTTTTCCTGGTGCGTATCAAAAGCATGGAAACTTATCGGGGTTAGGACCAAGGAAAGAATTTCAGCTGGATGAAACACCGGGCTTTGCGATCAGTGCTGTCACGTCTTTATTCCCGGTTATCTTTATGGCAATGGCAACAGTTTTTTCTTTATTATTGAATGAACATTCAAAAGGAAAAGACATTATAGAATTTATCGGCACTCCGGGAACGGCAATGCTCATTTCGCTGTTGCTTGCACTCTATACGATGGGATATGCCCGTAAAATATCTATGCAGGAAATCAGCAGATCTATTTCAGAATCAATTTCGCAAATTGCGATGATGCTGCTCATCATAGGAGGGGGAGGAGCGTTTAAACAGGTGCTGATTGACGGCGGGGTCGGCGATTATGTCGCTGATTTTTTCCGTCAAACAAACATGTCGCCGCTATTCGTTGCATGGACCATCGCCGCGGTTTTGCGTCTGTGTCTAGGCTCTGCTACCGTGGCTGCGCTTACCACAGCGGGAATGGCAGCTCCGCTTATGGAGGCTGGCAGTGTAAACCCCGCGTTAATGGTGCTTGCAACAGGAGCCGGCAGTGTCATTGCGTGTCATGTAAATGATGCAGGATTTTGGATGGTAAAGGAATTTTTCGGCTTGAGCATGAAAGAAACATTTCAAACCTGGACGCTGCTTACAACAGTTCTTTCGGTTACAGGGCTCGGCTGTGTGTTATTGGCAGGGCTTGTGATGTAACAATCATAGACAGTCCGTAGCCCAATCGTTTTTCTTCCTTACTGAATACTTTACGTATAGGCAGACATAAAGGAGGAAAAAATCATGTACCCTCATCATTCGTATTATCGCGGAATCCCAGGTCCAGCCGGATATCCGGCGCGTAGTCCTTTTTTGTTTGGCGCTCCTCTAGTCGGCGGTTTATTAGGCGGTTTTCTCGGGAGTGCGCTGTTTAACTATTCTCGTCCCTATGCCTATCCTCCTGGCCCTTATGGATACGGAGGCGGACCGTACGGTTTTGGTGTCGGCGTGCCATACGGGGGATATCCCGGCTTCTATTAATAAAAAACGGCCTGCATCGATTGCAGGCCGTTTTTTATCGGATGATTTCTACCTCGGACATATTGTAGTCTTGCTGTTTTTGAAACATGACTTCCAGAAGGCCATCCTTATAGACGGCTTTTGTTCCTTTGCGTTTGACTAAACAAGGAAGATTTACTTTTTTCGGATGATCTGCTCTTGGGAAGTTTTCCAACCATAATTCGTGAGATGTGTGTTTGATTCTCACTTGTTCCAGCCATTCTTCGCTGATTGGCACCTTTACAAACACATGGTCTGCAGTTTCGAATATATCAATATCAGGTTTGACATCAGGTTTTGCATCAGGTTTGGCGGGCTGTTCTTTTTGGGGGAGAGGATCGCGGAAAGGAAATTGAGCCGCATAATCGCTGCCGAACACACTTTCCATCACACGATTGACATACGTTTCAACTTCTTTCGGATCAGCTTTTTTTAATGCTTCTTTAGAAAATTGATTGTGGAAAGGAAAGTACTTGTTCCACTCAAACATTGTCTTCACATCCTTTCTTCACGGACAAAATAGTATATGCCCGCCAGATCTTTCACGTGATATAATATAAGATGCTCTAAAGAAAGGCAGGGATATAAAATGCAATATTCAGAAACAAAAAAAGGCGTTATTTACACAGCCGTTTCCTTTATCATGTGGGGCCTGTTTCCGCTCTATTGGAAGCTTCTCGAACAGCTGCCGGCTCTTGATATTTTGGCTCATCGTATTATATGGTCTTTTGTTTTTATGTGTATCGTACTTTTTTTCTTGCGGCAATGGAAAATAGGATGGCAGGAGCTGCGCTCTCTGAAAAAGAACGGAGGGATCCTCTCTTTATTTCTTGCTTCTATCCTGATTTCGATCAACTGGTTTGTATACATATGGGCTGTCAACCATGGCTTTTTGCTTGAGGCTAGTCTTGGCTATTACATTAATCCGCTTGTATCAGTGCTCCTTGGGATTTTATTTTTAAAGGAAAAACTGAATCGCCTGCAATTAGTGGCCGTTTCGATTGCGGCAGCCGGTGTCATCATCTCGGCGTTCCAATACGGCTCCATTCCTTATGTTGCGCTTCTGCTCGCATTCAGCTTTGGGCTGTACGGGTTAAGCAAAAAAAGAACAAGCCTGCCGAGCGCCATCGGTTTAACGCTGGAAACATTCATGATTATGCCCATTGCATTGGGGTATTTGCTGTTCAGCGGACATGTTCAGCCAGCGGGTGCAGAAAGCGGAGGGACGTGGCTGCTTCTCTTTTTGGCCGGTGTGTTTACGGCTTTGCCGCTCTTATTGTTTGCGGAAGGAGCGAAACGGCTGCCACTGTATCAAGTCGGTATCTTACAATATATTGCGCCGACCATTACTCTTCTGATCGGGCTGTTTGTTTACCATGAGCCATTTTCAAGCTCGAAGGCTTTTACATTCAGCTGTATATGGGCTGCGCTGCTCTTGTTTACGTTTTCACAAGTGAAGTGGAAACGGGCGTCAAAAAGCCATTGAGGCCTTTGGCTTTTCAGCTGATGCATATATTATGTATAATCATTTCATGTATGTAAGTCATAAAGGAGCAAGACGATGGACAATGATAAAGAGATAGTGAAAGCCTATGCTTCACTTTGGAATAACCGATCTCTCGCACATGATGACGCAGAAGCGGTAGCAGAGGCGATTGATCTTGAGCTCTTGGATAAACGAACACATCCAAGACTCCGAAAACCGATGCTGGAAAAATATTTTGCCGCGATTCAGCGCATTGTGAATTCACAGCTCGAACCGGCTGTGAAATATCAGCTGGTCAAATTACATACAGAACGTGCAGAGTATTTAAAAGAAGAAAGAGGGGAGCAATCATGAAAGCGATCATAAAAGAAGATGTGCAAGCATCTTTAGAACGATATGCGGACCGCCCTGTATATATCCATTTAGAAACCACCACAGGTTCTTATTCAGCGCACTTAAATGAAAAGAACATGACGGTTGTTGCGTATATCCGCAATGCAAAAGTCACTTATCATCAGGCAAAAATCAAAGGCAACGGGCCTTACCGCGTTGGCTTGAAAACAGAAGAAGGCTGGATTTATGCTGAAGGCTTGACTGAATACACGGTAGATGAAGAAAACCGTTTATTAATGGCGGGACACCTGCCGGGCGGTAAACTGGCTATTTCTCTGCAAATCAGCGAAAAACCGTTCACAGTTTAAAGAAAAGGGTGAATAATAATGAAAGAACATGTACTAGTAATCCTGCCTCACCCTGATGATGAATCATATGGAGTGGCAGGTCTAATTGCCTTAAACAGAAAAAAAGACATTCCCGTTACGTATGCCTGCGCCACTTTAGGTGAAATGGGCAGAAATATGGGCGATCCATTTTTCGCGAATCGTGAAACGTTGCCGCTGCTAAGAAAACAAGAGCTCATCAACGCTTGCAAAGAAATGGATATCAATGACCTTCGTATGCTTGGACTCCGTGACAAAACGCTCGAATTTGAAGATGATGAGTATTTAGCTGATATCATGGAAGAGATCATAGATGATGTAAAACCAAGTTTAATTGTCACATTTTATCCCGGACACGGTGTGCACCCTGACCATGATGCATGCGGGGAAGCGGTTATCCGTGCATTATACCGCAAAAAGAAAGAAGACCGTCCGCGCACAATCTGCATGGCCATTACCCGCAACAGAGAAGAGGTTCTCGGCGAAGCTGATGTCGTGCTTGATATCAAAGAAGTAGCTGATATTAAAATGAATGCGTTAAGAGCTCACCGCACACAAACAGAAGGCATGCTCAGAGAGCTTGAAGAGAAATTGAAAAATAATGAACCTGTTATGGCAACATGGTTTGAAGAAGAAATATATTGGACGTATCAATGGAATGATTAATCAAAAAGGTATAAGGCCTTAAGCCTTATACCTTTTTTAATTTTAAGTCCGATGCAATTGCTGAAGCGAGAGTGGATCTCAAGGAAATACCTTCGAAAGACAAACCTAGCTGAACCGCTGTTTGCGCGATTTCCGGACGGATTCCAGACAAAGTTGAAGAAACACCGATTAAACGAAGCGCCTCAATCAGACTGAACAGCTGATGGGCAACCATCGTATCAATCACAGCTACTCCTGACAAATCAATATACAGTTGTGTCACCTTTTTTTTCGCACATTGATGCAGTGTGTTTTCCATAATCAACTTGGCGCGGACTGTATCAATATCTCCGATTAAAGGCAGCAGTCCGACGCTGTGAAACAGCACGATGACCGGAGCGCTCAATTCAGTAATCATATCTTTTTGGGCCTGAAGCTGAAGGCTTGTGTTTTTGTACATTTCTTCTATAAAAATATGAATCACAAGATCAAACGCTTTTATAAGGGCGTGATACAGGTCTTCGGCTTCTTCGCTTTTCACAGTATTCTGATTGAGATGGACAAATTCTTTCACATAGGAAACATATAAATCTCTCACTCTGACAAACTCCCGAATAATATAGTGGATAGGAGTTTTTAAATGCTCTTGATCCTGTGTGACTTCAAAGGCCCATTCTTTCAGTATAGGCAAGTATACGTCCTCATCATCTATAAAAATACGGTTTATTTTATAGTTAAAGGCAAGATTCTGGCTCTTTAAATTGTGAATGACAACAGGGTCTGTTGAGGCATAAATGGAATTGGGATCAGTCTCCTCGATTGTTTCATACCATGTTGAACTGATGGTTTCCGCATGCTGGGAAAGATACTCGAATAATTTTTTGTTTTTTGCCATGATTGATCACCTCTTTTAAATATGTTGTTTTTGCGAATAACGTTTTTGCAGTTTTGCCAGCCTGAAAAACAGCCCAACTGCTCCGGCGGCGAGTCCCGCTATTAATCCAATCCAATAGCCGAATGCACCGAGGCTTGTAAACGTACCGACCATAAAACCGACCGGAAGGCCAATGACCCAGTAAGAGACAAAAGCGGCCGCAAGTGTATAGTTCACATCTTTGTACCCTCTGAGTGCTCCCTGGATCGGTGCGGCAACAGCATCGGAAAGCTGAAAAAATAGCGCATAAATTAAAAAATGCTGTGTCAGCCGGAGCACATTGGGGTCAGAAGTGTACATGCCCGCAATTTGCTCTCTGAATAAAAGGATACAGGCGGCAGTGAACAAAGAAAAGCCGATCGCCATCATGATGCCGATTAAGCTATATGAGCGTGCATCCTTAAAACGGGCTGCACCCGCTTCAAATCCGACAACAATTGTTAGAGCCATGGACACGCTAAGCGGCAGCATATATAAAAGAGACGCAAAATTCATGGCTGCCTGGTGGGACGCGATGGTCACTGTATGAAAATGGCTCATTAGAAGCGTGACAGCTGCGAAAATGCTCGTTTCAAAAAACACGGCGAACCCAATAGGCAGCCCGATTTTGAGCAAATTTTTGCATGCTTTCCAAGAGAACTTATACATGGTAAGAAAAATCCCGTATTCAGAAAACGGTGCGTTTTTATGAATAATGAAAAAACTGATGATGCAGATACACCAGTAAGTTAACGCGGATGCCAGCCCCGCGCCTACACCCCCAAGTGCCGGCATTCCGAACTTCCCGAAGATAAATACATAATTCAATACAAAATTGATTGGAAGAGAACTGAGTGTAATCATCATGGTGACTCTCGTTTTTCCTAATGAGTCGATGAATGATCTCAACACGGTGTAAACAAATAAAGGGAAAATTCCCAGTGATAAAAAGCCTAAAAAGTGTTTAGCAATCTGATGCACGTGAATATCAAGATTCAATCGGCCAAGAATAAGGTCAACTGCAGCATATCCAATCACTAAAACGGCGATGCTAAGAAGCGCGGCCACGTATACAGCTTGTAAAACAGTAAAGGGAATCTTCTGTTTTTTCTCTGCGCCTAATAACTGAGCGACAATCGGGGTGACCGCCATTAATATACCTGCAAGTCCTGTGTAAACAGGGGTCCAAAGGCTTGAGCCAATGGCGACACCAGCTAAATCAGCGGGGCTGACTTTCCCTGACATCACCGTATCTAGAAAAGTCATAAGAGAAAGCCCCGCCTGGGTAATGAATATCGGTATTAAAATGTGCAAGAGCTGTTTGATTTTTTCCCGGGCGTTTTGAGTTTCTTTCATACATTGATCTCCGTTTCTTTTTCATAACGAGAGAAATTATAACATTTTATGTATAAAAAGCAATGAACGCCGGGCCTATTCTTTTTTTGTCGGTTTCGTTTTTCTAAACATTTGGGCATAAATAAAAGAAAGCGAAATCACGCCTAAAAAGGTGCAAATATACTGAATGATTCTTTCGATTTCCATTCTTTACATCCCTCCTTTACCAATAGAATGTGCATCAATAAGATAAGCATTCGTGAAAAGTTGGAAATTTGAACAGGAGATGAAGATTATGCGCTATGAGCAGATATCAGAAAATGCGTTCAAGGGGAAAATACAGGTGTACCTAGAGCAAATATTAGGTGATGCATCTCTAATCTTGAAAACGCTTCACGAAAAAGACCAGTGTCTCCTTTGTGAATTAGATGAATTAGGGCACATTTTTCAGGACATGCAGGGGATCGCATCCTCCTTTTATTTGCAATCATACATTGAGGAATTTACGCCGGCATTTATTGAGCTGGCCAAGGCGATTAAAGCCTTATCGGAACATAAGCATGGAGCTTTAATTGTGATTGAAAGAGCAGATCCGGTTGAACATTTTATTCAAAAAGGCACCTCCCTACACGCCGAGATCAGCTCTTCATTAATTGAAAGCATCTTTTTCCCCGGAAACCCTCTTCATGACGGCGCTTTGTTAGTGAGGGAAAACAAACTCGTGTCAGCAGCCAATGTGCTCCCGCTGACGACGAAGGAAGTGGATATCCATTTGGGAACCCGGCACCGGGCGGCTCTCGGTATGTCGGGCTATACGGATGCACTGGTGCTCGTGGTTTCAGAGGAAACAGGGAAGATGTCGTTTGCCAAAGACGGTGTATTATATCCGTTAATTTCACCAAGAACGTAAAAATAATAAAAAGGGCCTGATTAAGAATCCTATCATGAGACAAAATGACTGAATTCGTATCTTTATTAAAGCATTCGCTTCAAGCTGAATGCTTTTTGTCTTGAAGACAGGAAATATAAACTGGTAGAAAAGTTATATGTAATGAATATTAATTAAGTGAAATACTTTACCTGTTTATGTATTTATAGTACCGTATAAAATATTACATAAATTTTCAAAGGAAGGGTGCTGTCGCATGGCTAATGTATTAATGATCGGTTTTCCCGGTGAAGGGCATATTAATCCCTCTATCGGTGTGATGAAGGAGCTGAAATCCCGGGGAGAAAACATTACGTACTACGCAGTGAAGGAATATAAAGAAAAAATCACAGCTCTTGATATAGAGTTTCGTGAGTATCATGATTTCAGAGGAGATTACTTCGGGAAAAACGCAACCGGCGATGAAGAAAGAGATTTCACAGAAATGCTCTGCGCTTTTTTGAAAGCCTGTAAGGATATCGCGACTCATATTTATGAGGAAGTCAAACATGAATCGTATGATTATGTCATATATGATCACCATCTTCTCGCGGGTAAAGTCATTGCCAACCTGCTGAAGCTGCCAAGATTTTCATTGTGTACAACCTTTGCGATGAATGAGGAATTTGCGAAGGAAATGATGGGAGCGTACATGAAAGGATCACTTGAAGATTCGCCTCATTATGAATCATACCAGCAGCTTGCAGAAACTTTAAATGCTGATTTTCAAGCAGAGATCAAGAAGCCATTTGATGTTTTTTTAGCTGATGGTGACTTGACAATCGTCTTTACATCAAGGGGATTTCAGCCACTGGCTGAGCAATTTGGCGAGCGATATGTATTTGTCGGTCCTTCCATTACAGAAAGAGCCGGAAACAATGATTTCCCATTTGATCAGATTGACAATGAAAACGTGCTGTTTATTTCAATGGGAACCATTTTTAATAATCAAAAGCAGTTTTTTAATCAATGCCTTGAGGTTTGTAAGGACTTTGACGGTAAAGTTGTGCTTTCTATCGGCAAGCATATTAAAACAAGTGAGTTAAACGACATTCCGGAGAATTTCATTGTACGCCCGTATGTCCCTCAGCTTGAGATCTTGAAAAGAGCCAGCTTATTTGTGACACACGGCGGAATGAACAGCACAAGTGAAGGTTTGTATTTTGAAACCCCGCTCGTTGTCATTCCGATGGGAGGCGACCAATTTGTTGTCGCAGATCAGGTGGAAAAAGTCGGCGCAGGAAAAGTGTTAAAAAAAGAAGAATTATCTGAAAGCCTTCTGAAAGAGACGATACAAGATGTAATGAATAATCGTTCGTATGCTGAAAAGGCAAAAGAAATTGGACAATCACTGAAAGCGGCAGGCGGCTCTAAAAAAGCGGCCGATAGCATTCTTGAAGCTGTAAAACAAAAAACTCAATCAGCAAATGCATAGTGTAAAAGCCTGTTCTTATCGAAAGAACAGGCTTTTTGCCATTTCATAAGAATGCAGAGGAAGGGATTTGACACGCCGATAGAGAATTGATTAGAAAAATAGACAAGAAAGGAGGAGAAACTGCTTCGTTCATCAATAGAAAACCATCATTTTTACCCTCACTTAAATAGTTCCTTAGACTTTCGAAAAACATATCGTGCTTATGTAAAATGTTAGATGTTTATTTGAAGGTTTAAAGGTCGAACGATGCTGAAAATGCTGCCAAATGTTTGAAAAGGGTTTAATTTGCTGAAAAATTGACGATAAAACAGTTGTGTGCCATTTTTGGAAACAAAATACTAGCTGTTTTTGCAAAAAAACAGTTTAGGAGGTTGAATGAATGAAAAAGAAGATTGTAGCCGGTTTGGCTGTTTCTGCAGTTGTTGGGTCGTCGATGGCCGCAGCACTCGCGGAAGCAAAAACGATAAAAGTAAAAAGCGGTGACTCTCTTTGGAAACTTTCCCGCCAGTATGATACGACAATATCAGCTCTGAAATCCGAAAACAAATTGAAATCAACGGTGCTTTATGTCGGACAAAGCCTTAAGGTTCCTGAAAGCAGCAAAAAAAGCACGACATCCCCATCTAATTCAAGCAAAACATCAACATACACAGTTGCATATGGTGATTCCCTATGGATGATTGCTAAAAATCATAAAATGAGTGTTTCTGAGCTTAAAAGCTTAAACAGTCTGAGCAGTGACCTGATTCGTCCGGGGCAAAAGCTTAAGATCAAAGGGACAAGCAGTTCAAGCGGATCAAATGGATCAAAGAAAAACAGCGGTTCCAATTCTTCAGGTTCTTCAAAAAGTACATATACGGTCAAGCTTGGTGACTCACTGTGGAAAATCGCAAACAGCTTAAATATGACTGTAGCCGAATTAAAAGCCTTAAATGGCTTAACATCAGATACACTTTATCCTAAACAGGTGCTCAAAATAAAAGGAAGCAGTTCACCTAAGAACGGAAACAGCGGTTCCAAAAAGCCGTCAAACTCCAATCCCTCAAAAACAACGACGTACAAGGTAAAAGCAGGCGATTCGCTGTGGAAAATTGCAAATCGGCTCGGAGTCACTGTCCAAAGCATCCGTGATAAAAACAATTTATCATCGGATGTGTTGCAAATCGGGCAGGTTCTGACTATTTCGGGAGCATCAAAATCTAATCCTTCAAATCCGACAAAGCCAACAAAGCCAAAAGATAACTCAGGGTCAAACATTCAAATAGGTTCGAAGATTGACAGAATGATAACGGAAGCGAAAAAATATGTCGGAGTGCCTTACCGATGGGGCGGAAACACGCCTGCCGGTTTTGATTGCAGCGGCTTCATTTATTACCTCATTAATAATGTATCATCTATATCAAGATTGAGTACGGCAGGATATTGGAATGTCATGCAGAAAGTCAGCCAGCCGTCAGTAGGAGACTTTGTCTTCTTTACCACATATAAATCCGGCCCGTCTCACATGGGGATTTATCTAGGCGGCGGTGATTTTATTCATGCAAGCTCATCGGGCGTCGACATTTCCAATCTCAGCAATTCGTATTGGAAACAGCGGTACTTGGGCGCAAGAAGTTATTTTTAAAAATGAGTATGACAAAAAGCCTTTTATAGGCTTTTTTGTTTATACCAGACAATGATTGACCACACTGTTAGAAAAAACAAGGGGGAGACAGTATGTACCGTCTCTTGCTGTTGATGATGCTGACGGCACTGGGAGTTGCCGGATGCGGACAAAAAAAAACTCCAGACCCTCCTAACCGGGTGCCGGAAAAAAAAGTGGTTGAAACGTCAGCGTTTGGTCATCATGTCCAGTTGGTCAATCGTGAAGGGAAAGCAGTCGGCTTTATAGAGATCAAAGAATCAGATGATGAAGGCCTCGATATTCATATTTCCGCAAACAGCCTGCGTCCAGGTGCTTCTCTCGGTTTTCATATTTATGAGAAAGGTTCTTGTGTCAGGCCGGATTTTGAATCAGCGGGCGGTCCCTTTAATCCACTGAACAAAGAACACGGCTTCAATAATCCGATGGGGCATCATGCCGGAGATCTGCCGAACCTTGAAGTCGGTGCTGATGGAAAGGTAGATGTCATAATGAATGCGCCTGACACTTCACTGAAAAAAGGAAGTAAACTAAATATTCTCGACGAGGACGGAAGTGCATTTATTATTCATGAACAAGCGGACGATTATCTGACAAACCCAAGCGGCAATTCCGGTGCGCGTATTGTCTGCGGAGCCCTTTTGGGAAATAACGAGAAGCAGTAATATCATCCAAGCCCTTTTGTATTGAGCATACAGGGGCTTTTTTAGTATACTCGTTAATGGAATATGAATAGGAAAGGGAATCTGTCTATGACAACTCAACTACAGCACTTAACATTGCCGGAAGATATACAACAAAAGCTTTTATCATATAAAGAGCAGCCTATTTCCCCGGAGTTTCAATCGCTTATAGGAACATCAGGCTATGAGGCGGAGGATGAAGCCATTTTATTTGACGCCATTATTGCATTAGCCATGGGGAAAAATGTCCTGCTGAAAGGGCCTACAGGTTCAGGAAAAACAAAGCTGGCAGAAACATTGTCCAGCTATTTTCATAAACCGATGCACAGCGTCAACTGTTCAGTCGACTTGGACGCTGAGGCATTGGTCGGTTATAAAACGATTGAAAATCAATCTGGTCAGGCGACAATCGAGTTTGTTTCAGGACCTGTTACAAAGGCAATGAAGGAAGGCCATTTTCTTTATATAGATGAAATCAATATGGCGAAGCCGGAAACACTGCCTATTTTAAACGGTGTATTAGATTACAGAAAAATGATGACAAATCCGTTTACAGGCGAGGTCATACGGGCTAAAAGCGGTTTCGGAGTCATTGCAGCCATCAATGAAGGCTATGTCGGAACTGTTCCTCTGAATGAAGCGTTGAAAAACCGTTTTGTCATCATTGATGTGCCTTATATTAAAGGCGAGCTGCTGAAACAAGTGCTCATGTCTCAGTCAGCCTTGAAAGACGAGAAATTGATTGACAGATTTATCACGCTTTCCTCTGACTTGATCGTTCAGGCCAATAACGGACAGGTGTCTGAAGAAGCGGCATCCATCAGAGCTTTAATCGATACATGTGATTTAGCTGCTTATATTCCGCCGCGTCGTGCCATTGAGCGGGGAATTGTAGAAAAGCTTGATGATGATCGGGAAAAAGCGGCCGTCCGAAATATTGCAGAAACTCTATTTGAATGAGGGGGCTGCGATGAAATTTATCAAATTTAACGACAGCACGATTGATTCATTTTTATTTATGATGCTGACTGATTTGGCCAAAACACTCACCAAGAGTGAAGCGGTAGAAGTGGAGTATGGCGTTCAGTCCTATTACAATCCATTTGAAAAGAAAATCTATATGAGCCACTTTTGGAAAGACAGGGCAGCTGAGGACATGGAAGCGGGTCTGAAAAGCGACGTCTACCTGCGTTCAGTCGGAACAAGATATAGCTCGCTGCATGAGTTTGCGAACTTTTTGAATGATATCCATCGCCATCTTACGTTTAAAAGTTTTGCCAAGCAGCTCTTTATGCTGCTTGAAGACATTAGGATCGAAGAACGCATCAAACATGAGCGTCCGGGTACGAAACATGTATTTGCGAAGCGAAAAGACATGTACAGAAAACATTTCTCTACCCAGCTGACCTTAAATTTGGAACGAAGCATTTTTACCGATGCGCTCTTTTGCGCGATCTATGTCAAGCTCACAGCGGAATCGCCGCTTGAGACCCTTCCGTCCATGCGTGAAGATATCGATCTGATGCGCCCGTTTATTGAGCAGCAGCTCTTGCGTGTGTATGAAGCAGATTCGACACGGCAGGTTCTGAAAATTGTTGAGGACCTCATGGACGGACTTGAAGAGGTGCTCGATAAAGACATGTTGAACACCTACTTCTTTTTGCCTGAGCTTGACTACGCAAAAGCTGCAGAACAGCCGTTATTTGAAGAAGAGAAAAAAGCGCCGAAGCTGAGTGATGACATCACGCTTCCAAAAAAATCAGACGGTGATGAGGATATCCATGAAGAAGAAATGCCGACATGGCACCGGGAAACAGAAGCACCGTCTAAAAGCTTCCTTCAATTTGATATTGAACACGGCGCAAAATCAGATTTAGGAAAAGATGCTTCAAGGGAAGGCGACGATGGAGATCAGGCCCTTGGCTCTGTTCAAGGATCAGCCAGACAAACGAAACGGAAAGACTATTCCAAGCTGGAAGCGCTGGAGTCCCAAAAAGACCAGCCGAACGGAGCGGGTATGGCTGACGGCAAAGAAAATAAATATGCATTTCCAATTTATAAAGAACCGCAGCCGGCAACCAGTGAAGAAGAGCTTTCTTATAAACAGCAGGCAAAAACGATTGAATCGTATCAAAAGCGTTTGAAACAAATGATTCAAAAAACGCTTGAGCATAAAAAAACATTGCCGAGAACAGACCTTCATGCTGGGAGACTGAACAATAAGCTTCTTCGTTACTTCACTGAGCGAAATCCGCGCCTGTTCTACAAAAAGCAAGAACCATCTTCAGAAATCGACGCAGTTTTTACATTGCTGGTCGATTGTTCAGCCAGCATGTTCGACAAAATGGACGAAACAAAACGAGGAATCGTGCTGTTTCACGAAGCGTTGAAATCGGTAGCGGTTCCGCATCAGATTGTCGGTTTCTGGGAGGACACAAATGATGCGACCGAAACAAGCCAGCCAAACTATTTCAATACGGTTATTCCCTTCCAATCATCATTAAGACAAGAGTCTGGACCGGCCATTATGCAGCTTGAGCCAGAAGAAGATAACCGTGACGGGTACGCAATTAGGCAGATGACGAAAAAAATGCTGCATCGCAGCGAGGCGCAAAAGTTCTTAATTGTTTTCTCAGATGGAGAGCCGGCCGCATTTGGCTACGAACAAAATGGGATCGTCGATACAAGTGAGGCGGTTATCGAAGCCCGAAAAAGAGGAATAGAAGTGATAAATGTTTTTCTCTCCAACTCAGAAATAGAAGAATCGCAAATGAAGACGATCCAGGATATGTACGGAAAATTCAGTATATTTGTCCCGGATGTTGATCAGCTACCGGATGTTTTGTATCCGCTGCTGAAAAAACTGCTTCATAAAAGCATAGGAAAGCCCTTAATCCTATGCTTTTTGGCGTTTGTTTTTTCGAA